>DMBB01000227.1 GCA_003446295.1 Erysipelotrichaceae bacterium | reverse complement strand
GATCGTTGATCAGTTCGCACTCGACAGATACGGCGACTATCATTTCGTTCCGTATCTGAACAGAAGCGGTATCCTTCATGGTTTCTCCTATATGACGATCAGGAAGGGGGATCATTTCCGGCTGATCGCTTCGCTGGATGAAGAGCCCGGATATACGATCTTCACTTATGATGCAAAGCTGAATTTCCTTTACATCAAGCGTGACTGCATGGATGTGAAGTTCAATGGTGAGTTCCATGCGTTTGACCTGTTCTTTGCGGAAGGTACGGAAGATGAAGTATATGATGCCTGGTTCAAGGCCATGGATCTGCATCCCCGAACAACAAAGAAGCTGTGCGGCTATTCCAGCTGGTATAACCGTTATCAGAATATCGATGAACAGGCGATCATGCAGGACCTTGCAGGATGCAGGACGATCCTGAAAGAAGGCGATCTGTTCCAGATCGATGACGGCTGGGAGCCGTTTGTCGGGGACTGGCTGACATGCGACAGCATGAAATTCCCTTCAGAAATGAAGCAGGCAGTTGATCGGATCCATCAAAACGGCATGAAGGCCGGATTATGGCTGGCACCGTTTGTTGCAGAAGAGAAGTCATCGCTGTACCGTGAACATCCGGACTGGCTGCTGAAGATCAACGGAAAACCCTGGAAGCTCGGCAGCAACTGGTCAGGATTCTATTCACTGGATATCGACAATCCGGAAGTCCTGGATTATCTGAAGCAGACATTCGACCGGGTATTCGATGAATGGGGATTTGATCTCGTCAAGCTTGATTTCCTGTACGGGGCAGCACCGTTCGGCACAACAGAAGAGTCCAGAGCAGGACGTATGATCCGTGCCTGGAAACTGCTGAGAGAATGGTGCGGTGATCATCTGATCCTGGGATGCGGAACACCTGTTATGCCTGCATTCGGCTACGCGGATTACTGCCGCATCAGCTGCGATGTATCGCTTGACTGGAATGATAAGCCCTGGATGCGCATCATCCACAGAGAGCGTGTTTCAACAAAACAGGCGATCGTCAATACGGTCAACAGGTTCGGCCTGAATGGAAGGGCACATCAGAATGATCCGGATGTATTCTTCCTGAGAACAGAAAACTGCAAGCTGACGAAGAAGCAGAAGCATACGCTGGCAATGACAAGCGCGCTGCTCTCAGGCATATGGCTGACCAGTGATGATCCTTCCTCATACACGGAGGAGATGAAAAAGTCATACGCGATCTACCGCAGCATTGCCGAGCATGCGGAACATATCCGCATCCATCATGGTGATGAACCGGTCATCCTGTATGAAATGGACGGCAAGCCGTCATCATTCAGGATCGGTTAAAGACTGAATATAACAGCACAGGGAGGCTTGCAGAAGCCTCCTTTGCTTTCGGGAAATTCTTATTTTTTGCATGCATGGAGAATAATCGTAAACACTTGCATAAAGTTTATGATATACTTCGTTTGTTCGGAGGTTGCAATGGCAAAGAGTGCGGTTGAGAAATCATGCGGTGCAGTTGTTGTAAAACGGAAAGGCAGCAAGATATTTGTCCTGATCGTTCGCCAGATGGAAGGCCACTGGGGTTTTCCGAAAGGTCATATGAAGGACTATGAATCAGAACAGGACACAGCAGCCCGTGAGGTTCTGGAAGAAACAGGTGTTGAGTTTGAATTCTACAGTAATTTCCGTGAGGAAACACACTACAAGCTGAAATCCGGCAACATGAAGAATGTCGTTTACTTTATGGGAAGGCGTACCGGCGGAAAAGAAGAACCGCAGGAAAATGAGATCTCAGAAGTGAGATGGGTACCGCTGACAGATGCGATCATTCTTCTGACATATGATACGGACGCTGTTGTCCTGAGAAAGGCAATGCGCTATATCAAAGACAATATTGAGGAATATTCGGATATATTATGATCAGCATTCAGCCTGCTTCAACAAAAACAGAACAGACTATCTGCCGCGGAAGGATCAGGGATCTTGAAGCGGATTTTTTCGATATACCTGTTGATAACGCTGTTATGTACAGAATTGCGGATAACCGCGTGACATGCGGTGCCGCTGCAGCTTTCTGCATCAACGATGTTGCATTCCTGAAGGTGCATTTCTCTGAGAACGCCAAAGCTAAGGATGAAATGTTCCGGATGGTCATGCATCAGATCATAAGTGTTTATCATCCTTCCAGGATCCTGATGGATCATTTCTGCGGCATTGATGAAAACATATTAAGAATGTCCATGTTCTATCCGCTGGGCAGTGTCTATGCCAGAGATATCGAGCCCTGGAGATACAGGATCGAAGACCAGGTGTTTGACAGGCAGGGGAATATCATCAATCAGGGAAAACTGAAGGATCTGCCGTTCGGCTGGTTCAATACGAAAGACAAAGGCTGCGGCTGGATCGCCGCATACAATCTGCTGAGGATGAACGGCAGGGAACATACCATGGAAAGCTGCGCGTTTGCGCTGGAACATTACGGACTGCGTACAAAGCTGTTCGGCCAGGAGGTATTCAGCCTGTTTACCTGGCTGAAGCGGGAAGGGCTGCCTGTGCGGATATTCGTCGGTCTGAAACATCAGTGCTCTGAAAAGATGCTGAAAAGCTCTTCCGGTATCCTGCTATATACCCATAAACGGGGCGGTCATTACACGGCGTACCGCAAGGTATCCAAAGATCATCTGCAGTTCTACAATGCTGTATACGGTCTGCGCGATATGGTCGTAGCGCCTGATCAGTTTATGAACAAGTATGTTTTTCTTCCCTGGACAACACTGATCTATATACCGGATCATGAAGAAACAGAGTGACCATTCAGTATTAACATGTTTCCCTCCGCATTTGTACGGAGGGATTTTTTCTGCTGAATGCACTGCAGTTCAAGCATTTTGATATATTTTTTTAATTGGTACCGCTTACATAATTGCTTAAGGTGCATCATCTGATTTATTTTCGGTTAGAATAAATAAGGCTGGAAATACTGGCTTATTTGATGGAGAAACTTATTATATGAGTATATTTGATGTTCTGACTTTGTTCGGAGGTCTGGCTCTGTTTCTATATGGTATGAGGCTGATGGGAGACGGTCTGAAGGAAGGCTCCTCGGGCACCTTGAAGCGCATGATGGAATCAGTGACCAACAGCACGCTGAAGGCTGTCCTCCTTGGCACAATGGTGACCGCAGTCATTCAGTCATCAACCGCAACGATCGTCATTACCTCCGGTCTTGTTGCGGCAGGAATCATTACGTTCAAACAATCCCTGGGAATCATCATCGGCGCGAATATCGGTACGACTGTGACCGGCCAGATCATACGTCTGCTTGATCTGAACAGCTCTGCAGGTTTCCTGGAACTGTTCAAACCGTCATCACTGGCACCGATGGCACTGATCATCGGCATCATTCTTCTGATGACGAACAAGATGAAGAATTCCAAGACGATCGGCAATATTGCGATCGGCTTCGGTATCCTGTTTACAGGTCTTCTGAATATGACGTCTGCTGTGGATGTACTGTCTGAAAACGGCGTCTTCAATTCTCTGTTCACAGGACTCAGCGACAGTCCGCTGCTTGGCTATGCGGCAGGTGCGACAGTCGCGTTCATTCTGCAGAGTTCCTCGGCTACGATCGGTATTCTGCAGGCATTGTCCGCTTCTGGGGGACTTGTATTCAAAGCGGTCTATTCCGTGATCGTCGGCGTATATCTCGGTGACTGCGTGACCACAGCGATCGTTATCTGGATCAGCGGCGGAACAGAAGCGAAGCGGGTAGGTATCTACAACATTCTGTACAATGCGGTCAAGACCGTAGTGGTACTGACGGGAGTATTCATTGCAAAGAGGGCAGGCCTGCTTGAAGGTATCTGGAATCAGACAGTCAATTCCGGTATCATTGCAAACACGAACTCGATCTTCAATATTGTCAGTGCCATCATTGCGATACCTGTCGTCGGTGTGCTGGAAGACCTGACGCGGAAGATCGTCAAGGATGAACCTGCTGAAGTGAATAAATACCATGACCGCATTGAAGCACTTAATCCGGCATTCTTCGCAACGCCTGCGATCGCTTTAAGAAGCTGCTACGACGCTCTGATGGCAATGTTTGCGGCTTCACGCTCAAACATTGAAAAAGCATATACGCTGCTGCATAAGTATGATGAGAAGACAGCGAATGAGATCGATGCGGAAGAAGAAAACATCGATATGCTGGCGGACCTTGTCACAAACTATCTGGCTTCCATGGCTGCCACGAATACTGCTGAGAACCGGCCGGAGATCATGAACGAGTATTACAAGCTTGTTGTTGAATTCGAACGTCTGGGCGATTACGCGACAAATATCAGTGAGACAGCATTGGCGCTTCATAAAAAAGATGTCAGGCTTTCCGACATTGCAATACAGGAACTGGACGTACTTGAAGACCTGCTGAAACAGGTTCTTGATGAAGCGGAGAAGGCATTCGGAAACAGAGATATTGAAGCTGCCAAGCGGATAGAACCGCTGGAAGAAGTGGTGGACGATATGGTCGAGATCATCCGTCAGCAGCATCTTCACAGACTGGAGATCGGTCTTTGCACAGTGACAGCAGGCACATGCTTCGTGGATGTGCTTCATGATATGGAGCGTATTTCCGATACATGTTCCAACATCGGCCTTGCGATCATTACCCGTGTACAGCCGGAGCTGGATGACCAGGTACATGAATATATCTATAACCTGCATGCCGGCAAAGATGAAAACTTCAACAAACAATACAAAGCAGCACGTGACCTGTATATGGGACAGATCACGAAGATCGTTCTCACGACACCAAACATAAAACCGGATACGGAGAGCTCTCGTTAACACGGGGGCTTTTTTGATGGAAATCACGCTTTTTTTGCATATTTTTCGAGTCATGTTAAAATGTTCGTATGAAATCGACATTCAGACATTTTTTTGTGCTGTTAATAAGCCTTTCTGTGCTTTGCATGCACATGATCCCGGTCAGGGCGGAAGAGGAAACAACAGTTTATTATCTGTATGATGCAAAAAGCGGAGAGATCCTCGAAGGCTTTGATACATTTGCCAGAGCCAGAACATCCTGGACGCTGAAGAAAGATGAATACGAGAACCTCTCGATCCGTGCAGGCAAAAAGATTCTGATGGCGGAACAGGCGATCATCCTGTTTGATCAGACAGGATGCGAAGCAGTCCCGTTCATCAACTCAGTCGACCGAACGGAAAATTCCATCAGCGGCTGCTACGGGATCGATGGGGCATATCTGGATACGGATGCCAGCGGCTCGACCGTGGAGTTTATGATCTCCGCAGTCAGGGGATGGGCAAAGACGGAAGACGTCAGCATCGTTCCTGTTGAAGAGATCAATGTTCGTCTGACTGTTTATACCGTTGTAAACGGCAATCTGTACCATGAGATCAAAACAGAGGTCGAGGATGATAATTATACGAGCATCATTTATCTGGGTCCGGCTCCGTCCTATCTGAAGAATGACAGCCGGTATTACAGCTATGATGGCCATTACTTCTATAATGATGACGATCTTTCCGTTATGCTGGAAGACTACCGGAAAGGTGAACGTACTGCCAGCATCAATCCTTC
>DMBB01000173.1 GCA_003446295.1 Erysipelotrichaceae bacterium | reverse complement strand
AGACGAAGAGTTCATTGAACACATGAGACGCTTGGACATCGAAAGCAGATGTCCTTGTGCCGGTTGTACCGAAGAGTGTGACCAGAGAGCACAGCGATCTGAATGCGATCAGTATCAGAAGTGGATGAGGAGGTATGTGCTGAATGGCTAGAGAGTTTGCAAAAGCGTTCTATGGTTCCAGAGCATGGAAACGATGCCGGAAGTCATATCTCAAATCGGTAGGAGGACTGTGCGAGAGGTGCTACAAACAGGGACTGATCAAACCGGCAGTGATCGTCCATCACAAGATTTATATTTCAGAGAAGAATATCAACAATCCGAACATCACATTGAACTGGAAGAACCTGGAAGCATTGTGTTGGGACTGTCATGCAGCTGAACATGAAGGCGGAATGAGAAGCAGACGCTATGTTGTGGATGAAACCGGGAGAGTGATCACGCTCTAGATCCCCCCTATGCGTTCAAAATCGCTCTCTAAGGACCACCGGTGTGTGTAGGATTGATTACTCTTCCTCTCTGAGGGTCACGAAGGCGGTGTATAACATGGCTAAAATGTCAAAAGAAACGAAGATTAAGAAGAGACTGAGCGAACTGAACAAGATCTACTCCAAGTTGCCGGAAAAGAAGCGGAGTATTGCAGAGCCACTCATAAAAAATGCAGCATTCATGGAAGTTGAACTGGAAGAACTGCGTGGAATTATCTCTGAAAACGGAGCCAGTGAAGAATACAAGAACGGTGAGAACCAGTACGGCCGTAAAGCCTCGGCTGATCTTCAGTCTTACAACAGTTTGCTGAAGTCTTACAACATGGTTAACTCAAGACTGGAGGCAATGCTCCCACCGGAAGAGGAAATTGACGAATTGGATGAATTCAAATGAACAACTACATCTATGAATACTATCAGGCGATGTGGAACGGTTCAGTCACTGTCGGGCATTGGATCAGAGCACTGTATGACAAGATCATGGCCGGTCTTGAAGACGGCACATATCACTTCAATCAGAAGAAAGCGAACAATGCGATCAGATTCGTGGAGAAGTATGTCCGGCACAACAAAGGAAAACTCGGCGGTCAGCTGTTAACTCTGGAACTGTGGCAGAAGGCAGCACTGTCATGTATTTACGGAATTGTCGATGAGAATGATCACAGGCAGTTCAGAGAAGTGTTCATGGTGATCGGCAGAAAGATGGGCAAGACGCTCTTCGCCGCTGCCATTATCGCCTACGAAGCATATGTTGACGGAGAGTTCGGATCGGAGATCTACTGTGTGGCTCCAAAGCTTGATCAGTCCGATCTTGTCTACTCTGCATTTGAGTTCACGAAGGACAATACTCCTGTTTTTAAGGCGATGACCAAGAAACGGAAAACAGATCTGTATGTCCAGAAGACAAACACAACGATTAAGAAGATCGCTTTCAACGAAAAGAAAGCTGATGGCTATAACCCGATGCTGACAGTTGCCGATGAAATGAGTTCATGGCCTGCAGTCAGAGGGTTGAAACAGTATGAGGTTATGATCTCCGGCACAGGTGCCAGAGAAGAACCGCTGACACTGGCGATCAGTTCATCCGGTTATGAAGACAACGGCATCTATGATGAACTGATGTCACGATCAACAAGATTTCTGAAGGGAGACAGCCGAGAAAAAAGACTGCTTCCTTTTTTGTATATGATCGATGACACAAACAAATGGGATGACATCAACGAACTTAGAAAGTCGCTTCCTGGCATGGGAGTTTCGGTCTCCGTTGATTTCATTCTCGATCAGATCGACATCGCTGCAGAGTCACTCAGTAAAAAAGCAGAGTTCATGACGAAGTACTGCAACATCAAACAGAACTCTTCACAGGCTTGGCTTGAATCCACAGACATTGAGGCTTGCTATGGAGATCTGTTCGATCTGGAAGACTTCCGAGGCTCTTATTGTGTCGGAGGAATCGATCTGTCACGCACTACGGACTTAACCGTCTGCTGTGTGGTGATCGAAAAGAAAGAAAAGCTGTATGTGCTTATGAAGTTCTTCCTGCCTTCGGCGAAGATACAGGATGCGATCAAGCGAGATAACATGCCGTATGACATTTTTATCGAGCGTGGTCTGCTGAAACCGAGCGGTGAAAACTTCGTTGATTACCACGATTGCTTTGACTGGTTCAGAGAACTGGTCGAAACATATGAGATCCTTCCTTTACAGGTCGGTTACGACAGATATTCTGCTCAGTATCTTGTGCAGGATATGGAAGCATACGGTTTCCACATGGATGATGTCTTTCAGGGAACCAACCTGACTCCAGTCATCAATGAAACGGAAGGAATGATCAAGGATCAGAAGATCCGGATCGGAACAAACGATCTGCTGAAGGCCCATATGCTTGATTCAGCACTTAAGATCAACAACGTGACTGACAGAAAGAAGTTGGTCAAGATATATCAGACAGCACATATTGACGGTATGGCTGCACTTCTGGATGCGATGTGCGTGAGACAGAAGTGGTATGGCGAAATCGGAAGCCAGTTAAGAAATTAACGGAGGAGAACGGAATGGGACTTTTTGACAAGCTGTTCCCAAAAAAGCATGAGCACATCAATGCGGAACAGTATTTCAAACTACTGACCGGATATACTCCGGTCTTTCAAAACTGGGACGGCAAGATCTATGAATCGGAACTGGTGAGAACAGCTATCGATGCCAGAGCAAGACACATCAGCAAGCTGAGTGTTTATATCGAAGGATCTGCACAGCCGAAACTGCAGACCAAGCTGAGACAGGCACCGAATGGCTTTCAAACATGGTCGCAGTTTCTGTACAGACTGTCGACGATACTTGATGCGAAGGGCACAGCGTTCATCCTTCCTGTATATGACAGGTACATGGAAACGTGCGGTGTCACGACCGTACTTCCGAGCAAGTATGAACTCGTCCAGGTAGACGGCGAGCCATGGCTGAAGTTCACTTTCTCCGATGGAAGATCTACAGCTGAAGAGTTAAGCAAAGTCGGAATCATGACTAGATTTCAGTATGATTCCGATCTGTTCGGTTCAACAAACGGTGCTTTATCCAGCACAATGAAGCTGATCAATCTGCAGAATCAGGGAATTGAGGAAGCAGTCACAAACTCGGCAAGCTATCGATTCATGGCGAAGGTAAATAACTTTGCAAAAGCTACAGATCTGACCAACGAGCGGAAGCGATTCAATGAAGAGAACTTCGGACCGGATGCAGACGGTGGCGGACTGATTCTGTTTCCGAATACCTATTCGGAGATTCAGCAGATCAGCACGAAGCCGTTCACAGTTGATGCCGAGCAGATGAAGATGATTCAGACAAATGTCTTCAATTACTTCGGAATCAATGAGAAGGTGCTTCAGAATTCAGCAACTGGCGATGAACTGGATGCGTTCTTCAATGGTGGTATTGAGCCATTTGCCATTCAAGGATCTTCAGTTCTGAGTAAAATGCTGTTCACTTCCAGTGAAAGAGCGCATGGCTCTGAAGTGTATCTGACAGCAAACAGGCTGCAGTACATGACAGTCAGTGAAAAGGTCAATCTGGCACAGCAGTTAGGGGATCGTGGAATGATCACTATTGATGAAGTCAGAGATCTGTTCAACTATCCGCCTCTGCCGAATGGAGCAGGAAACAAGGCTCCGATCAGAGGCGAGTATTATTTCAATGGCGAGGAGAAACAAGATGCCGATCAAACCGAATAGAGAATACCGCAATCTTGGGAACTTCCAGGCAAGCGATGATTATTGCGTGAAGGGCTATGCTTCAACCTTTGACGCATACGAAATGCTTGAGATCGATGGCGAAAAATATTATGAGCGCATCGACAGACATGCATTTGATGAAGCAGATATGAGTGATGTGGTCTTCTTAAGAGATCACGCAGGACGAGTCTTGGCTCGTTCAAAGAATGATACGGTTCATTTATCTATTGACGATCATGGACTGTATCAGGAGACAAATCTCGGCCTCACAGGGGCATCCAGAGAGATGTATGAAGACATCGAAGTTGGTAATTATCAGCAGATGTCTTTTTCTTTTATTGTCGCTGAAGATCACTTTGAAAAAGACACAAGAACAAGAGTGATCGACAGAATTGCAAAATTATTTGATGTGTCAGCAGTAGCCTTTCCGGCTAATCCATATACGGAGATCGGACTCTCTGCCCGTGACTATTTCAACGGAGTGATTGAAATGGAGAAAGCGGAGCGACTGGATGCGGAGAAGAGAGAACGTGCAAGGAAAGCACTGCAGCTGAAAATCCGTACAGGAGGATATTTGAATGGAGATTAAAGACATGAAGATGTCTGACATCAAGACGAGAATGGCAGAGATCAACGCTCTGCTTGAATCTGAGGATGCAGATGTCGATGCACTGACCGAAGAGGTCAATCAGCTTGAGGTGCGCTCCAACGAGATCAAAGAACAGGCTGAAAAGAGAAGCGAACTCGTAGAAAAGGTCGCAAATGGTGAGATCGGCACAGTTACCGAGATTCACGAAGGAGAAAAAGAAATGGAAGAAAAGAGATTCACACCGGATACACCAGAATACAGAGACGCATTCTATGCAATGATCGCAGGAACTGCAACAAAAGAGCAGAGAGCAATCGTTGTTGACTCTACTGCTCCTGGCGATGGCGATGCTATTGCTATTCCGAAGACACTGGACGAGAAGATCTGGGACAACATTCACACAGCACATCCGATTCTGGCTGACATCACAACTGTCAATTCCGGTGTTGCTATGGAAGTTACAAAGCACACAGCGATCGCTGTCCGTACAACAAAGAAACTCGACAGCGCAGCTACTCCGGCAGAGGAGGCAAACACATTCGTCAAGGTCGTCCTCTATGGCTACGACTATGAGAAGTTCGTTACCCTGACATATGCCGAGGCAAAGATGTCTCAGGGTGCTCTGGAGGACTACCTTGCTCAAGAGATCGCTGATGAAATCGGTGAATCTATGGCAAAGGATGTTTTCGCTCAGATCCTGACAGATGCTGGTAATGGCCAGAAAGTCACTCCGGCAAACGGCTCTACTCTGTTTGAGAACATCAAAGCAGCGCTTGCACTGGCAACAGGCGCAGGTACTGCGGTTATCTATGCTCCGTCAACTAACTACTATGAAATCGTCGGCGCAATCGCACAGGGTTCCCCGTTCAACATCGCCGAGACACTCGGTTGCACAGTCAAGATGGACAACGCTGCCACAAAGGTCACTATCGTTGATCCGAAGAAGTATGTCCAGAACGTCGTACAGGCTGTCATGATCGAATCAGACAGAGACATCAAGGCTCACAAGGTCATCGTTTCTGGTTACTGCCGTGCTCAGGGCACTCTGAGACACAACAAAGCAGCATCCTGGATCGACTAACAGGTAACCGGCGATGTTGGAAAAAGTCAGGCTTGCGCTGCGGATTACAACCACAGCCTTTGACAGTGAACTGTCCGATCTGATCAATGCAGCCTATGCTGACCTTGGCATTGCCGGTGTCGTAAACACAGAATCAACTGATCCGATAATCATCCGTGCAGTAACTACTTACTGCCGGATGAATTTCGGTGAGGTGTCTGATTATGACAGGCTGAAAGCCTCCTATGACGAGCAGAAGGCTCAGTTGAGCATGGCATCGGGTTATACAGACTATTCGATGTTGGAGGCTTGATAATGGACAGGTCAGATGTTGCATATCTTGTTTCCAAAGAATGGATTCAAGATGAATTCGGGGTACAGAGAGAGCAGAATACCGAGTCACAGGTATTCGTCCAGGTTAATTCCGTAAGCATGTCTGAATGGTTCGAAGGCGGAAGAAACGGATTGAATCCGGAACTCCGATTCACTATGTTCAGATATGATTACAACGATCAGGAAGAAATCAAATATAACGGCAAGTATTACAAAGTATATCGTGTATATTACGCAAAGAATGACACGGTAGAACTGTATTGCGAAAGGCGGAAAGGCAATGCCAGCCGTTAAAGTCGGATCGCTTCAGTTATACAGCGAGATGGTCAAACTGATCGAAGAATACGGAAGTGAAGTTACAGAACTGAATGAACAGGCAATCAAGAACGTGGCAAAAGGTGTTGCCAAGGACTTGAGAAAAGCCGGTTCGTTTGAAGGCTCCGGTAAATTCCGAAAGTCAATTAAAGCAGTGACAGTTAAGAGGCGATTAGGTGTTGATGCCCAAGTCGGAGCGACTGCACCATATCATCGCTTAACTCATCTGCTTGAATTCGGACACGCAAAAGCAAATGGCGGTAGAACTACCGCTTTTAATTTCGTCAAGCCGATCAATGACACGGTTGAGAAACGATACAGAGAAGAAATGGAGAAATTACTGCAATGAAAGCTAATGAAATTGCTGACATGTTGGCTGAAACCGGCTATCCGGTTGTATATCTGGCATGGCGGGAAGGTGATGCTCCTGGTCTTCCGTACATTTGCTGGTATCTGCCGAATATGGAACCTGAGACAGCTGATAACACACACTGGGCAGACATTAATACATTGAATGTCGAACTGTACACGAAAAACAAACAATTCGATGTCGAAGCCAAAGTTGAACAGGCACTGCTTGATGCAGGGCTTGTTTTTACTAAGG
>DMBB01000011.1 GCA_003446295.1 Erysipelotrichaceae bacterium | reverse complement strand
GAGTTGCGCATGGATTTGTGCAGGGCAGAGATGAGGTTATAGTGCTCTTCTCCGTTCTTGTCATACAGCAGGGATTTCCCGGCAATGCACTGCTCGATCACTTCACGCGTGACAATGGATTCCGATCCGCTGCCTTCCCCGTTCAGCACAGCCATTTCCAGTGTGTTGAGTGCTGTTCTGGCGTCACCGTTGGCATAGTTTGCGATCAGATATAAGAGATCATCACTGATCGTGACGTTCCATGTGCCGAATCCGTTGGGATCGGTCACGGCACGTTTCAGCAGTCCCACCAGTTCATCCGCGCTCAGTGCGTACAGTACGAAGACCTTGCAGCGGGAAAGCAGAGCTGAATTGATCTCAAACGAAGGATTCTCGGTGGTCGCGCCGATCAGAATGATCGATCCGCGTTCTACATAGGGCAGGAAGGCATCCTGCTGTGCTTTGTTGAATCTGTGTATTTCATCCACGAAGACGATCGTTTTGACGCCCATTGCACGGTTGCTTTCAGCCTTGCTCATGACTTCCTTGATCTCTTTGATCCCGGAAGTAACAGCAGAAAACGTAATAAAGCGTGATTTTGTGGTCGCAGCGATGATCTTCGCCAGGGTGGTCTTCCCTACGCCGGGAGGACCCCAGAAGATCATGGACTGCACCTCATCACGGTCGATCATCCGCTTCAGGATCTTTCCGTCTGCAAGCAGATGTGCCTGTCCGGCATATTCTTCCAGAGTCGTCGGACGCATACGGTCTGCCAGAGGGGCATTCATATATCTGTTTTCATCAAATAAAGATGATTGTGTCATAGAGTCTCCGCTTTACCTCTCATTATACAAAAAAAGATGGACATACGTCACATCTGATGCAGTATCGAGCAGGGGTAGAGAGAATCGAACTCCCATCAGCGGTTTTGGAGACCGATGTACTACCATTGTACGATACCCCTAATAAAAATGGTGACTAGTACGGGATTCGAACCCGTGAATGCCGCCGTGAAAGGGCGGTGTGTTAAGCCGCTTCACCAACTAGCCACACGTGATGCTTTGTTATATTAGCATAGACCCCAAATGAAAGCAACAATAATTTTAACTTTTTTCAGATTATTTTTCACGCATGTTTTCTAAGTCCCTGCAGAACGGGTATAATGGAATCAGCAGAAGTATAAAACATAATAGAAGACAGGAGATCTGAATGTATGATTGATTATTCTGAAGGATCCGGCAAGCAATATCATATCGGTGTCGGAAATGGTGACGTAGGCAGATATGTTTTTCTGCCGGGTGATCCGAAACGCTGTGCAAAGATCGCGGCATATTTTGATGATGCAGAACTTGTGGGCGACAGCAGGGAGTTTGTGACATATACAGGCTATATCGACGGAGTGAAAATATCCGTTACTTCCACAGGAATCGGCGGACCGAGCGCTTCGATCGCAATGGAGGAACTGACAGCCTGCGGTGCGGATACATTTATCCGTGTCGGAACATGCGGCGGCGTTGACCTGAACGTCAAGAGCGGAGACATGGTCATCGCGACAGGTGCGATCCGTATGGAAGGAACGACCAGGGAATATGCACCGATCGAATATCCGGCAGTCGCAGACCTGGATATTACGAATGCACTGGTGCAGGCATGCAGAAATCTCGGATATCCGTATCATACGGGTGTCGTCCAGTGCAAGGATGCGTTCTACGGTCAGCACAGGCCTGAGACACTTCCCAACGGTCAGGAACTGATCCGGAAATGGGACGCGTGGGTCAAGCTCGGCTGCAAAGCTTCCGAAATGGAATCTGCGGCGCTGTTTATCGTTGCGTCATATCTGAGAGTCAGGTGCGGAACTGTCCTGCTTGCCGTCGCAAACCAGGAGCGCGCAAAGGAAGGACTTCCCAACCCCCAGGTACATGATCCGGATCATGCGATCAGGGCGGCCATTGAGGCAGTCAGGATCCTGATCAAAGAAGACGGAGACAATCAGTAATCTTTTGATGGACGTTTATCATACTGCACAATGCAGACAATAAACGTCCTTATTTCCATTGGATCATGAGGTGCATATGTTAAGTCAGACAGTCAGAAACTACATTGATGAACATGCATTCTGCTCAGAATATCTGTTTGCGGACTGGGAATCTTTTCTGGATATCCTTTATGCGGAAGGCGGGCGTGTCTGTGCGCTGCTGTGGTGGGATCACTGCAGAAAGGCAGAACAGCATATGTCTGTGGGAAGCGGGGGATATACCGATCCGAAAGATCCTGAATACATGTATGCGGAGACACAGTCCTGGGAAAACGGACTTTCGCAAATGACTCTTGCGGAACTGAAAGAGCACATCAGAGAAGTCAGAGAAGCAGGACTTGGTTACTGCAGTCAGTTTGCCGGTCATGATCTTGTGCCTTCTTTTTGCCTGGAAGGAGAGTAAGCCGGAGGGTCTGCCGGGATAAGCTGACGACCAATAAGTTCATGGATACAGGTATCCGTTCTGAGCGATCCTGAGATTACTCCCACAGGATTGTGAAAAAATGGTATACTTGTATCGTTTTTTACGGAGGCAATTACTGAATGATGAGACAACCGGTCAGAACGAATGTTTCTGACTTTATAAAATCCATGATGGGTTCCCAGTTTGTTATTCCTGTTTATCAGAGAAATTACACCTGGAATCCCGATTCTGAAACAAAACGGTTTCTGGATGATATAGAAGACCTGCTCGGAGCAAAGATCAGCTCGCATTTCCTCGGGATCCTGATCTACATGGAATCCGAACTCTCTGCAATGTATAAAGAGATCCAGATCGTAGATGGTCAGCAGAGACTGACAACATCGTTTATTTTCCTGCTTGCGCTCAAAGCAATCGCCAAAGAAGACCGTGACAGCAACGCCTCAGGAATGATCGATGATTATTATCTTTACAACCGTCATACCGTGGAACAGATCAAACTCCGTCTGAAGCCCATGGTCAGTGACGATGACGTATACGCCAAGCTTGTCTACGGAAACGGAAAAGATCTGAGCCGCAGGGAAAAGGAAGGCAACGTCTACAGAAACTATGAATATATTTATAAACGGATCAGGGAGTTCTCAAAGAAATACTCCCTGCTGGAGATCCTGAATACACTCAGCAGGATGGATATCCTTGCATTCCCGCTGTCCGACCATGACAATGCCCAGCAGATCTTTGAATCGATCAACTCAACAGGCGCGCCTTTGACATCGGCAGACCTGATCCGAAATTATATCCTGATGAATGACACCAGCGATATCCAGGAACGCAATTACCGTCTGTACTGGAAGCCGCTGGAGGGATACTGCCCGGATTCCAGAAAACTGGAAGAATTCTTCCGGTATTATATTGCGGCGAAAACATATAACCTGCTGAGCAAAAAGGACGTATACCAGGGCTTCAAGGAGTATTGGAATACTTCCAAAGACAGCAAGGAAATACGTATGCGGGACATCAACCGCTACTGCCGTTATTATTACGAGATCTATACAGGACCGGCAGAGAATACGGCACTGGAAGGCGTGCTGAAGGAATTCCGCAGAAATGAATCCCGGATGCCTGCACCATTCTTGCTGGAAATGTTCCGCATGTTCGATGATGAAGAGATCAGCGAAAAGGATCTTTGTGCAGTCGTACGTCTGATCGACTCCTATCTGATGAGAAGAGCGCTTGTCGGAAATGATTCCGGCGGACTGAGCAGATATTTCCCGCAGCTTCTGAGATCCGTGATGAATTCTCATAAAAAGAATGCCAGAAGGAATATCATGGATATCCTGAAGGTCAACCTGATCCGCTATAACCGCGGCAAAGCATATGCAATGCCGAGTGATGCGCTGCTCAGAAGCAGACTGAGGGAAGTCAATGCATATTCATTGATGTGCATCAGACCTGTGCTTGAAAGGATCGAACATGACGGGGCAACGGCTGAGGTAGATAC
>DMBB01000312.1 GCA_003446295.1 Erysipelotrichaceae bacterium | reverse complement strand
GATCTGTGCAAGACAGTTCCGGGCAGAGGGATATTCTCTGAAGGAAATTGCCGGGAAACTGGACGGCAGTGACGGAAAAAGTCCCGGAGAACATATTGTCAGGCTGGAAGAACAGCTGATAAAGGACATTGAAGAAAAACAGAAACTGCTTGCATGGCTTCGGCAGAGAAAAGAGATGCTTGAAAAAACAGATGCGGAAAGAAGTGATCTCTGGGAAGAGACACTGCCGGAGCTTTACTGCTGCATTTATATGGCGGGAAATACACTGACTGCGAAAAGCGGTGAAGCAAAAGAACATCTCAGACAGTGGATGGAAGCACTGCCTTATGTATCGGTGTATTATCTCGGAACAGGTCCGGATGAAACAGTGTGTGCAGTCGGCATCACGGAAGAGGAACGCAGAAAATATTCCCTTGAATATCTGGTTCCGGATTTTGTCCTGCCTGCTTCAGAATGCATATGCATGAACATAACAACACAGCACAGCAGAACTTTTGATACTTCGGAAGAAACAATTCAGACATGCTGTCATCGCACAGAAAACGCAGGCTATGCACTGCAGGGGATGTTTGTGATCAGGGTTCTGGATTATATTCAGAAAAACGGAATATACAGCTCAGTGAATCAGTTTATGTTTCCGCTCAGAAAATAATTTCTTTTTCCGTCTTGACCTTAAACCCGGTTGAAACCTTAGCATCAGAGGTGGAGAGAGGAACAGATATGAAAAAGAAGACTTTGACTATCGCTGCAGCCGCATTGATGCTTGCTGTTTCCGGATGCAGTGAAAGCAAAACAGAAACAGAATCTTCAGATGCCAGATTCACGCCGGGTACATATACCGCTGAAGCAGACGGTTTCGGAGGAACAGTCAGCGTCAGTATTACGGCAGGTGAAAACAGCATTGAAAACGCGGAAATCATCGGAAAGGATGAAACGGAATCCGTCGGTCAGGCGGCCTTTGAAACACTGACACAGCAGCTGATCGATGCACAGAGTGCAGACATTGACGGTGTATCAGGAGCTACCTTTACTAGCAATGCAGTTAAAGAGGCGGCACAGAAGGCAATCAGCCAGGCGGAAGGGACTGCGGAAGAAACAGCTTCCGGAACTCTGACACCCGGTACATACACTGCAGTAAAGGAAGGATTCCAGCACGGGGAAGTCACAGTCAGCGTAACTGTGGATGAGACTTCCATTAAAGATGTATCCGTTACATCCATTACAGATCATCCGGTTACGGTTATCCGCACGCCGGTGGAACAGATCCCGGCTGCGATTGTGGAAAACCAGAGCTATAACGTGGATGCGGTTACCGGCGCAACCCTCACCAGCAATGCAATCAAAAATGCGGTGAAGGACTGCCTGGAACAGGCGGGCGGTTCCGAAGCATTCTCAAAAGCACCGGAACACAGTGCAAAGACAGAGAAAGAAGCCGTGGAAACCGATGTGCTTGTCATCGGAGGCGGAGGATCAGGCATGATCAGCGCAATCGAGGCTTCCATCGGTGATGCCGCAGATGAAAAGAGCGGACTGAAAGTCACACTGATTGAAAAGGCAGGATTCCTCGGAGGCAATACCAATGTTTCCGGAGGCGTCCGCTATCTCTATACCGACGAAACCGGAAAGTATGATGAGGCGTGGGTGGAACAGTCCCTGCAGAGCGAAAAGGAAACACTCAGTCCGTATATGGAACTGGATTTCAATGAACCTCTGATGAGAAATGAGATTCAGCTGATGCCGCACACAAATGAGCTGCTGGATGATCTCGGAGTTGTCAGTGTCGATGCCTGGGGATATCTGGCGTTCGCATCAAACGACGATCATAAGGAACCGAAATGGGACGGAAGCTATCTTACCTATGTGCTGGCACCGTATCTGGATGAATCGGATATTGATGTCCGTCTGAATACAAAGGCATATGAGCTTCTGGTAAATGAAGACGGCGAAGTGACCGGCGCAAAGGTTGAGGATCCGGAAGGAACCTATGAGATCCATGCCCGCAAGACAATTCTTGCCTGCGGCGGATTCCCATATAATCATGAACTGATCGAAAAATATGCGCCTGAATTTACCGACGGAATCGTATTTGCGGCCGGCACCAATACAGGCGACGGAATTCAGATGGCGGAACAGCTCGGCGCGGAAATCATCGGCGACAAGATGTTCGGACATCTCGGAGCTGATGCCATTGAAGGTGCACGTCCTGACTATTCACTGACGTTCTACTACGGCTATAATTCCGCAATGTATGTGAATATGGAAGGAAAGCGTTTCGTCAATGAAGATAAAAACAGCTATGTGATTTATCACGATCTTCTGAAAGAACCGGGTCAGACCGGCTGGGGCATCATTGACGGAAACAACAAGGACGCATCAGTTCTGGAAGAATCACAGTCCCAGTATGTGCATAAAGCGGATACTGTCGCAGAACTGGCAGAAGAAATCGGTGTGCCGGCAGATGCACTGCAGGAAACAATCGATAACTACAATGCAATGGTAAATGCAGGTGAGGATACAGATTTCCATACAGCAATTGACAGAATGGATGTCATCGATGAAGGCCCGTATTATGCGTTCATTCTGAAGCCGATTACATTCTCTTCTCTTGTCAGCGTGAAAGTGGACGGAAACGGTCATGTGCTGAAAGAAGACGGTGAAGCGATCCCGAATCTTTTTGCGGCGGGAGACATGGTGCTTGGCGGAAATATTACTTCATACTATTTCGATGCCAGAGGCGTCGGTACAGCAATGTATTCCGGTGACCTGACAGGACGCACAGCAAAACAGGAACTGCTGAGCGATGCCGAGTAAGAACAAATTCTGAAGCGGATCATAAAAACAAAAGCAAGCCGGTATATTCAGGACCGGCTTGTTTTGGATCTCCAAACTTTATGGGGGAGTAGTCAAACTTTATGGGGGAGAACCATGGGGGAGTGACGAAAAAAACGTAAAGAATGAGTTCAAAATGAAAGCTTGAGAATGTGAAATCTCAAGCTTTTTTTAACTATCGTTCAAAAAGTTATTGAACAGATAAGAAGATAATCAGAACTGGTCATGTATGTGATTATCAGTGAGTTCATTGATGAAAACCATCATCTGCTCATAACTGGAAAGAAACATAGAACAGTAGATAGAGATGCGTGATAACAGTTCTAAAAGCTCAT
>DMBB01000079.1 GCA_003446295.1 Erysipelotrichaceae bacterium | reverse complement strand
TTGTTCATTTCTTTCCTCTTTCCGCAGATGATTCTGCTTACAGTCTTACTATAAACAGGGATAAATTGCCGGGGAATATATGAATCAAAAAAACGTTCACATTTCATGAACGCTTATGTGCTTTCGTTTCATAAAGCTTTCTGTCAGTGCAGCGACGAATCTCTGAAGGGCTGTTACGGAAGCGTAAAAACCGAGTGCGTCGCCGAGGGAGCAGACAGTGATGCCGCGATGAGGGCCGTGATCTTCCCCGATAAACAGTATCCTGCACCGCTGTTTTTTCAGGAGGCTGATGATCTCCAGCGTAGGGACATTTTTGAGGATGTATTCATCCGGACTGTCATTGACGCTGATGATCATGACAAGATCGTTTTCAGAGATGCAGGAGATCATCTCAGGACTGCGTATCAGCCGGTCACCTGTCACATATTTTGTCCGTCCGTTATTTTTCCAGAATGCACGCATCAGATATGTAAATATGCCGCGGCAGGAACGGTCTCCGATGATCCATAAAAAGGAACAGGATTCGATCAGATCTGTGATCTCGCGGATCTGTTTTTCTTTCGGCATGTATCCATGCTTATTCAGACTGGTGAAGCTGTGCGCTTCCGCCATGATCGATGCCGGATCCGGCGAACTGTATCCGATCTCCTGCGACAGAGCGTTCTGAAATGCCGCATATGTTCCCTGCATAGTCAGTCTGGATGTATATTTGCTTAAATATCCTTTGGAAACGCCGATCTCTTCGGCAAGTGAAGAAAGCGATCTTTCCGGAATGATCCTGAGATTGCGGAGAAGATATTCGGAAACATATTCCTGGGGGGAATTGATCTCTGCAGATTCGTAAAGATCTTCGATCGCGTCAATGATATACATCAACAGCCTCCGTAAGTCATGTAATACATATACTTCATATAACGCATGACTTCGACCAGAAGCGTATTGGCGTCTTCATTGTCTCCTTCGATCGCCAGCGGCAGGATCTTTATGGAATCATTCAGCTGCGAGAAAGATGTTTTCCCGGAGATCATGACAACATTCGGATTCCTCCTGGTCAGTTCGATGAACTGATGCTGGAAATAGTCAATGATCCGTCCGGTCAGACTGATCACAAGCACAGTGCTGTCGAAAACGTCTGCGGGCATAGTCAGCTTGTATCCGACCGGTACGGAATAGACCGTTTTGTGCATCATGATCATATCTTCCTGATAGTGAAGGGTGAGCGCTTCCGGAAAACCTGCACCGAGAAGGATCACCCGCGGTGATTCATGGATCATCCGGTTGATCTCCGCTGCGGTCTTCGCAAAGAGACCGATATCTGTATCCCCGTAAGACAGCGCTGAGATCCTTTTCAGAACATCTTCTTCCTTTGTCCAGTTCATATGATGCTCGAGCTGTCCGCGCCTCACATCCATCGTCAGCTTCATCTGAGCTTTCATCGTTCTGAAATCATCAAAACCAAGCCTGCGGCAGAACTTGTGGATCGAAGCGGCTGAGCACTGGCATTTACCTGCCAGACGCGAGACATTCAGCTTTTCGATATCGTCGGCCGATTCGATCAGCCTCAGTGCGATCTCTCTCTCCAGCTGGTCGGTAAAGATCCCGTGGATCAGTATCAGCAGCATTGTTATAACTGTATTCATATATAAACATTATAAGGCATCGAATATAGTTTTTTCAGAGTAGATTTCAATGATTTTCAAATTCTCACAGTCAGCAATTGCACAGCTTTCCAGAAATGTATTCTTAGGAACTGTAACAAAATAAATCCTACATATTGTAACAATATGTATTTATAATTCTGTGACACTCGGATATAATTATTGCAGGAATACCCGAGATGCCCGTAAGCTTTGAAACTGAAACAGTTGTGAAGGAAATCCTTCATGTCATGATGCCTATGCTGAATGAAAAACAGCAGCGTTTTCTGATGGGAAGCTGTGCCAAGGCAATGGGCCATGGAGGCATCGCTGTTGTCAATGAGGCAACGGGCGCAGCCAGAACAACTATCAAGGCGGGTATTGATGAAATAGAATCCGGACAGACTGCAGATCCTGAATCGTCAGATCGAATCAGAAAAGCTGGTGCGGGGAGAAAAACAGCGCAGGAGAAGAATCCGGGTTTATATGAAAAGATTGAAGAAATTGTAAGGAATTCAACATATGGCAGTCCGATGACAGTTCTGACATGGACAACAATGAGCCTCAGGAAGATCGCTGCCGAACTGAAACAGTATGGCTATGAAGTCAGCCAGAACATAGTGAGCAGGGCTTTGGAGGAACTTGGTTACAGTAAACAGCAGAACCAAAAGAATCTGCAGGTTGGTGAACCGCATCCTGACAGAGATGCACAGTTCCGTTTTATCAATGAAAAAGCGAAGGAATTCCTGGAAGCAGGAGATCCTGTCATATCCATTGATACGAAAAAGAAAGAACTGATCGGCAATTTCAAGAATAACGGTTCAGAATACCGGAAAGAGAGGGACCCAAGACAGGTACTTGACCATGACTTTGCACTGCCTGAACTTGGCAAAGTGGCTCCATGTGGCGTCTATGTATTGAATAACAATACAGGTTTTGTGAATCTCGGAACAGATCACGATACAAGTGAATTCGCAGCAGAGAGCATCTGCAGATGGTGGTACACAGTAGGAATCCACACATTCCCCAACGCAAAGAGAATCTATATCAATTCAGATGGCGGAGGAAGCAACAGACCAAGAGGACTGCAGTGGAAGTATCAGTTACAGCAGATCGCAGATATTACCAATCTTGAAATCCATATGTCACATTTCCCTCCCGGAACAAGCAAATGGAATAAGATCGAGCACAGGATGTTCTGCTATATCACAAAGAACTGGCAGGGAAAGCAGCTCGTTGATATAGAGACAGTGGTAAATCTGATCTCTTCAACAACCACATCCAAAGGCCTAAAGGTCAAATGTGTTGTGGATACCAACAAGTATGAATTAAAGCAGCAGGTCACAGATGAGCAGGCTGAGTCAATCAGCCTGGAAGAATGTGATCAGTTTGGTAAGTGGAACTATATCATCAGACCCAATAAATGATGGGTTTAATTCATGACAGTTCCTTACCTATATCTCATGTTATCTCTAAATCAATCAGGTCATTTTGGACACCATATTCCATCAATTTCAATATCTATCATGATTCACAATTTCCATCCATAACTTGACTCAGTCATGTTTGGGTATGGTAGTTGAC
>DMBB01000314.1 GCA_003446295.1 Erysipelotrichaceae bacterium | reverse complement strand
AAGGTTGCCGCATGTTCCTCGGCAATGCCGCAGTCAAAACTGCGTTCCGGGAAACGGGCAAAGAAATGATCGAGGGAGCTGCCCATGATCATAGCCGGTGTGATGGCTGCGATGCGTCTGTCGTGTTCGGCAAGATCCTGCACGGCATCGGCAATCGTTCGGGACCATGTGTTGTATCCGGGAGCTGTCTCATGCAGAGGACGGCCCGTTTCGATATCAAATGCTCCGACACCGTGCCAGAAACCGTCACGGTCTTTTTCACACGGTGTATATCCGTGTCCCTTCTGCGTTATGACATGCACAACGATCGGTCCGTTGTGTTCCTTGGCAACCGTCAGGGCACGGATCAGGTCATGGAAATTATGACCGTCTACAGGTCCGAGATATTCAAGATTGAACTCGCCGAAAATACCGCGGTCAATCACGGTTTCCTTTACTGCATCCTTGACGCTCTTCATGCCGTTGTACATGACTTTGCCGAATTCGTTTTTGCCGAGGGCTTCCTTCATATTCCGTTTGAAGGAGTTGTATCCCTTGGCGGAGCGGAGTCTGGCAAAACTCTTTGTCATGGCGCCGACATTGCGTGAAATCGACATGTTGTTGTCGTTGAAAACAATGATGATATTGCGTTTCTCGGAACCGATGGAATTCAGTGCTTCCAGCGCCATTCCCGAAGTGAGCGCACCGTCACCTATGACAGGCACAACATGATAATACTCATTGGAAAGCAGATCTCTTGATACAGCCATTCCCAGGGCTGCACTGAGTGACGTGGAACTGTGTCCGGCCTCCCATACATCATGCACGCTTTCGGAGCGTTTCTGGAAGCCGCTGATGCCGCCGTACTGCCGCAGTGAATCAAACTCGGCAGCTCTGCCGGTCAGTATCTTGTGTGTATAACACTGATGTCCTACATCAAAGAAAATCTTATCTTTCGGTGAATCGAAGACATAGTGAAGCGCAATGGTCAGTTCCACTACGCCGAGATTGCTGGCAAGATGTCCGCCTGTCTTGGATATGGAAGATACGAGAAAAGAACGGATTTCCTGTGCCAGTTCATTCAGTTCACTGGTCGTCATATGCTTCAGAAATGCCGGATCGGTTATTTTTTTCAGATCCATATGAAACCTCCTACTTTCTTCTGCTGACTACCCCTTCTATTACTGCCATGAGCTTCTCAGGCGAGAAATCTGCGAATGATCTGAGATCATCTTCAGCTTTCCGGTAGAGTTCGTTCATGAGTTCTTCGGCCCGCTCTCTCCCCAGGAGCGTTACGCTTGTTGTTTTGCCGTTGCGTTCATCGGAGTTGCTCTTGCCGAGCTCTTCCGCCGTGGATACGACATCGAGAATATCATCCTGCACCTGGAAGGCAAGACCGATGACCTTTCCCGTTTCATCCCATCTGGCAATTTCCTCTTCACTGCGTCCGGCTGCCAAAGCACCGAGACACAGCGCTGCCGAGAACAGACAGCCTGTCTTATACCGGTGAATATTCTTCAGCTCTTCCCAGTCCGGTGAATCGCTGTGATCGGTTGTATCAAGGCACTGTCCGAGCACCATGCCTGCAGGTCCTGCATTGAGGGCAAGGATCTCTATTGCACGGCGGGTATCAATGCCGGGATCATTTACCGATGCGGCTTTCTGAAATGCATATGTGAGCAGACCGTCACCGGCAAGGATAGCGGTTGCTTCGTCAAACTGCTTATGACATGTCGGTTTGCCGCGGCGCAGATCATCGTTGTCCATGGCCGGCAGATCATCATGTATCAGTGAGTATGTGTGGATCATTTCAAGTGCGCATGCAAAGGCATCTGCTTTCTCTTCAGGCACTCCGTATCCGGCCGTTACCGCATACATCATGAGCGGACGCAGACGCTTGCCTCCTGCTGTCAGGGAATACCGCATGGCTTCTCTTGTACGGGAAGCAGGCAGTTCATCAATGCAGCTGTTCAGCAGCTCCTCAAAGTTCTTCATCTTCGGCACCGCCGTTTCTGGACTTGATTTCTTCAATGCGCTCTTCAAACTTCTTGAGCATATCATCACAGTGTCTGACCAGTTTCAGTCCTTCTTCAAACAGATCTATTGACTGATTCAGCGGCTGTTCGTTTTCTTCCAGAAGAGATACAATCTCATCCAGCCTGTCCATTGACTCCTCAAATGTCAGTTCCTTCTTCGCCATATTCCGAATCCTCCTGATTAATACTTATTACACCGGCCTTGAAATTCCCCGTTCCAAGCCTTACATCCACCGTATCATTTACCGCAAGCTGAGCAGCACTGCGCACTGCGGTATGGTCTTTGCTGACAACGGCATATCCCCTGCTGAGTACTTTCAGCGGTGAATATGCATCCAGAAGACCTGCTTTTGAACTGTATGCGGCCTTCTCTTTCTGCAGGATGCTGTCCATGGCAGATACAACCGAACTCTTATCGGTGACCAGTCTCATTTCGGTATCCTTCAGTATCCTTCGCATTTCATCCGCAAGCACCACGGAAGCATCATCGATATGTTTCCGGATGCCGTATACACGGGCATTCATCAGACGGATAAAGTCCGATGAGAGCCGGGAAAGATGAATGGACTGGTTGGCATACAGACGTTCGGGCATTCTGAAGAAACTCTTGTTCCTGACGGTTTCCAGATAACTGCGCTCTTCAGCAATCCTTGCATCCGTAAGCCTGTATAATCTGCGCCTGTATGCGGCAATCTGATCAGCCACATCCGCAATACTGGGACTGCACAGTTCGGCAGCACCGGTCGGCGTAGGCGCCCGTACATCGGATACATAGTCCGCAATCGTAAAGTTGATCTCATGCCCCACACCCGTAACCACCGGAATACGCATGGCATAGATCGTCCTGGCCAGCTGTTCATCATTGAATGACCACAAATCTTCAATGGAACCGCCGCCCCGCACCAGCAGGCATACATCCGCATCGGTTGTATCCACTGCCTTCAGTGCATCAATAATCTGACCGGCACTTTCCTTACCCTGGACCAGTACCGGATACTCCTGTATTTCAGCCACAGGCCATCTTCTCTGCAGGGTTGTCAGCACGTCTGATCTCGCTGCGGTATTGGCGCCTGTGACAAGTGCGATCTTCATCGGAAAACGTGGAAGTTCCTTTTTGTGTGCATCATCAAAAAGGCCTTCTTCCGCCAGTTTCTTTTTAAGTAATTCATACTGCAGGTATAATTCACCGATCGTACTGGAACGCATGGAACTGACGATCAGCTGCATATCTCCGCGCTGTTCGTATACGCTGATATCTCCCTGTACGATGACTTTGTCACCGTCTTTCGGAACAAAGCTTACCGCACGGTTGCGGGATGCGAACATGGCGCAGCGGATCAGGGCATTCTCATCTTTCAGACTGAAATACCAGTGGCCGGAACGGTAGCTGCTGAAATTGCTCAGTTCCCCTTCCACCAGTACACCCCGAATGAGTGAATCACTCTCGAGTCTGTTTTTCAGATAATGAACCAGTCTGGAAACTGAGATCACCTGTGAACTCATATTCTGTCCAGTACTCCGTTGATCAGCTTATAGGAATCACTGTCGCAGAATTTCTTGGCCAGCCGTACATACTCATCGATGATGACGGCAGCTTCGATCTGTTTCTGATCGAATTCCGAGCATCCGCACAGAATAATTGCTTTTTCGATATAGCCGAGGCGCTCGTATGTCCAGCCGTCCAGCACCTGATCGATATATCCTGCATAGCGTTCAATGTTATCTTTTGCGGTGTGAACCACCTGAATCATATATGGATCATCTGCCTGTTCTTCCTCTGTAAAGTTATCTGCGATGAGTTCATCAATGTCTCTTTCCATCATCAGATACTGGTAGATGCAGATGACTGCTTTTTCGCGGTTTTCGTGACGTTTCATTGCTTGCCTCCGATAAGTTATTTTAGCATGATTGGTGCTGTTTATGTAGTCCTGTGCAGTCAACCGGTGTGTCTTGGTGATAGAATGGTGCTATGAGCGGAAATACCTCAAAACCGGGCCTGCTGAAAAGACTGGCCGGACATATTGCAACCGTGCACAGACACAGAAAGGAAGTGCGCCGGTGCTGTTTTGCCTGCGGTCTTTACAGACAGGGAATCACCCATGACCTTTCCAAATACAGCCCTTCCGAGCTGTTTGAAAGCGTCAGGTATTACCAGGGATACCGTTCCCCGTATTCATATGAGAAAGAACTGTTCGGCTATGCCCCGGGCTGGCTGCATCACAAGGGACGCAACAAGCATCACTGGGAGTACTGGTATGATCTCAGAAACGGCAAATTCTCTCCGCTGCCCATGCCCTTCCGCTATCTTGCCGAAAGCGTATGCGACCGGGTGGCTGCCTGCCGTACATACCAGAAAGATAAATATACACAGGAAAGCGCGCTGAAGTACTTCCTGGAAAAACCGGAACGGCTGAACATGCATCCGGATACAGCTGCCGAAATGGAGCGGATTCTGCGGGATATTGCGGAAAACGGCGAAGATGCAGCGTTTGCACACCTGCGTGAAGAACTGAAAAAACGCAGATAAATGAAACAAAACATTCCAGAAATACCGCGGTTTGCATTATGCAATATCACGGTATTTTTATTTTGCCGATCCGGTGATGATACTTCCTGTATGGGATTGTATGGTGGAATCAGATAATTGGGAGGATCTATGAAAAATACAATTCTGAAGTACAGATGGTTCGTTGAGAACTGCCATGAATTTGTTCTGCCGACCGGTGAACATATCCTTGTCGATCCGATGCTGCCGCGTGAAGGAAGCAGGATGTACAAAGGTTTCGGCTCCGGTTATACGGTGGACGATATCGAGCGCTGCGATTATGTCTTTATTACGCATATCCACGGCGATCATATCGACCAGCTGAAGGAAGTACAGGAAAAGTTCAATCCGTACATCCTGATCAACCAGAACAACATCATTCCCCTTGCCCGTGCCCTGGATCTCAATGTGCGCAAGATGATCCCGCTGGTGGACTATCAGACATATGACCTCGGTTCATTCCGCTTCACACCGTATCCGGGAACCCATGTCAAGACAATCGGTGAGCAAACCCTTTCCCAGACATATGCTATGTTCGAGAAGATGACCGGTGAAGTCGGTGCTACGCCCGGCAATGAAGCACAGGCATTCGGTTCCTGCTTCAATACAAACTTCATGCTGGAAATCCCCGGCGGCATCAGAACTGCCTTCATTCAGGGACAGTATACGGATCTGACGAAATATGCATTCATGCACAGCCGTCCGAATCTGCTGATCAGACAGCTGTCCAGAATAGACCTGTATCCGGAAATCTACGATGAACTGCTCGACTGCGTGAAAGATACACAGACCGGCATGATGGCATTTATGTGCCACCACCACAAAGAAAAAGATCCGCAGAAAACATCAGCTGACATGAACCGTGATCTCGGTGAAATGAATGTGCCTGCAACCGTATTTGTACCGGAAAAAGGCAGATGGATCAACGTCGGCAGCTTCATTGAATTCGCGGAATAAGCCGTAATAACTCGCAGACATAACAAAGGCGGACATCAGTCCGCCTTTTGCATTACTTCACTTCAACAAGTTCAATCCGGAAGTTCAGCTCTTTGCCTGCCATTTCGTGGTTGGCATCAAAGGTGATTTCCGTATCTGTTTTATCGACTACGGTTACACCGAACTGTCTGCCCATGTTGTCTTCCAGATAGACACGTTCACCGACTTCAAGACCTTCCGATCCGGGCAGCTGTGCCTGCAGGAGCTTAATGACCTGGTTCGGATCCTTCGGTCCGTATGCTTCTTCCGGCATCAGATGCACGTCAATGATCTGACCGACATCCATCTTCGCTACAGCAGCGTCAAAGCCGAAGATCATCATGCCTGCACCGCAGATGAATTCCAGCGGTTCATT
>DMBB01000230.1 GCA_003446295.1 Erysipelotrichaceae bacterium | reverse complement strand
TATTTCAACAACAAGAATGAGTTCTGGTTCAATACGGACATCCTTGTTCCCCAGCTGCTCAGAATGACATGTATGATCGCACCGGTTGTTCTGCTTGCTTATCTGCTGATCCGTCTGATCAACAGAAAGGCCTACTATATCAGTCTGGTGGTTTCAGCGGTTGCCTTTGTCTGTTCTTATATCCAGGGCAATTTCCGTATCAAAAACCTGCCTCCGATGGATGGCTCCGCGGCTGACTGGTCAAAATACACAGGTGAAAACCTGATCACGCTGCTCATCTGGCTGGCAGTCGGTGCTTTGATGATCTGGATTTACCGCCATGTGAAGGAGAAAGGTTTTGCGTCGGTTGTTGAAGTGCTCAGTGTGGCAATGGCACTCATTCTTTCCATCACATTGGTCAGCACTGCCATCGGTTCCCGCAATGTCATCAAGAAGTCACTGTATGTCGCCACCAAGGACGGTGAATTCCGGGTATCGGAAAAGGACAATCTGTTTATTCTGGTGCTCGATGCGCTGGATGCGTATACCTATGACGAGGTGGCCAAAGCCCATCCGGAATATCAGGAGTGGTTTGAAGACTTTACGTATTTCCCGAACATGACCAGCGTATTCCCGTTTACCACCCGTTCCGTACCGCAGATGTTAACGGGAAAGATCTTTGAGAATGAGGTGGATTTCACGGAATACAGCACGGATGCGCTGGACAATGCGGAATTCTTCAGACATCTTGAGGATATGGATTACCGGATCGGTCTGTATGAGACCGAACTGTCTTACAACGGCACACAGCTGAACCGGTTCGAGAATTTCCGCACGGATGATGTCGAACTGAATAAAGAGTCAAGAAACACCTTCATCAAGGAACAGTTCAAACTGGTGCTGTTCAAGTATCTGCCGTATTGTTTCAAACAGTATGTCGGCTGCGACACCAACAGTTTCGTCAGTATGATCTGGCCGCAGCCCTTCCGCATGGACAACTGGGATTTCTATGATGATATCAAAACGAAAGACGTTGAATTCATCGATCAGAACAACTTCCGCTTCATCCATGTCGAAGGCGCGCATGTTCCGTTCCGCTATGACAAGGATATGAACTGGATTCCGGAAGCAGAAGGGTCTTATTATAAAAACATTGAAGCGAGCATGACGCTTGCCAATGCATATCTGCAGAAACTGAAAGATGCCGGTGTCTATGACAATTCCGCGATTATCATCATGGCGGATCACGGCTCAAGAATTCTCGATGACGAAGGGGAAGAACTTTATAAATTCAATCCGATCTTCATGGTCAAGGGAATCGGCGAAACCCATCCGTATCAGATCAATCAGGCACCGCTTTCCTATGAGGATCTGATCGAGTGCTATGAACGTCTGATGGATCATAAATCCTCTCTGGAATGCTTTGACTGGAAAGAAGGCGATCATCGTGTCAGACGGCTGATCTGGTCGGCATGGCTGCAGGAAAACCATATGATCGAATATACGCTGGACGGGCACGCGTCTGAATATGAGAAGATGGTGCCTACCGGCAGAGAATTCAACAGATAACCATAACAGACCGTTTCGGATTTCAGTATTGTCCGGCGGTTTGTTATTATATAGGGGACATATTAATGCTGAGGTGAATATGGAACATTCATTTGTGATATGCGCGTATAAAGAAAGCCCTTATCTGGAAGAGTGCATTCTTTCATTGAAAGCGCAGATACAGACTTCTGAAATTATGATGGTGACATCCACACCGAACAGTCATATTTCAGCGCTTGCGGAGAAATATCATATTCCTCTGTATATTAACGAAGGCGAAAACGGCATTACCCAGGACTGGAATTTCGGATATTCAAAAGCGGATACGGAATATGTGACCATCGCCCATCAGGATGATGTATATGTGCCTTCCTATACACAGAACATTCTCAGGACAATGCGCAAAGAACCGAATGCATTGATCGCATTCAGTGATTACGGAGAACTGAGAAACGGTGAGATTGTCAGAAACAACACCAACCTTGCGATCAAGCGGGTTCTGCTGACACCGCTGCGTTTGAAAACTCTGCAGAAGGCATATGCGGCAAAACACGGTGTTTTGTCACTTGGAAATCCGATCTGCTGTCCGGCGGTGACATTCCATAAGAAACTGCTTCCCGATCAGGTGTTTGTGAGCCATTTCCGCAGCAATGAGGACTGGGAGGCCTGGGAAAGACTGGCAGGAATCAAAGGAGCGTTTGTATATGTTCCTTCCATTCAGATGTATCACCGCATTCACGAAGGTTCGGAAACATCCGCTGTGATCGGCGAGAACAGCCGTTCGCAGGAGGATTATGAAATGTTCCGTAAGTTCTGGCCCGAGAAGGTCGCCAAAGTGCTGACAAAGCTTTATTCAGCCAGCGAGAAATCAAATCAGCTGTAATAAACAGCAACGGAGTATTTATGAGAGAATATGATGACATTACATTGAAAAGACTGCAGGCCATTGAACTGATGATTGTCAATGACTTCCAGAAAATCTGCAAAAAGCATAATATTCAGTATTTTGCCATAGGAGGCACCGGAATCGGTGCGCTGCGCCACAAGGGATTTGTCCCGTGGGATGATGATATTGATATCGCTTTTCTGCGTCCGGATTATGAGAAATTCCTGAAAGTGGCTGTTGAGGAAATGGGTGACAAGTATATTGTCATGA
>DMBB01000321.1 GCA_003446295.1 Erysipelotrichaceae bacterium | reverse complement strand
GATAGATGACTTCGACCACACCCATGAGCAGCACGATCTGGGCGATCAGCGGGACAAGCGAAGCCAGAGGATTGTATTTTTCCTTTTTATATAACTTCTGCTGTTCCTCTGCGATGGCATCCTTGTCACCGAAGTGTTTGATCTTGATCCGGTTGACGTCCGGTTCGATCTTTACCATCGTGATGGAATTCTTCTGAACCCATACAGAGATGGGGAGAAGAATGATTTTACTGAATAATGTGAATAATATGATTGCCAGACCGTAGTTCTTTGTCAGGTTATAGCAGAACCCCATGATCGGCCCTAATAATTGTCCGAGAAAACCCATTGCGAAGCCTCCTGTGTCAACTTATACATCATATATTAATTGAGTTGATATTTGAAAGTTTATTTCACATACTCATATGTAAAAAGGGCTCTGTGTCTCCACACAGATACCCTTATGTGTTCAGATCAGTTCACTTTTTCTGCACTCAGCAGTTTCCCATCCGGGAATACAATCAGAATCGGTGCCTGACAGGCGGGATTCTTATTCATATTCCCTTATCTGCACTGTTTTCACACGTCGTATGATTTGTCGATTTTTTTCAGTTCGTTGAATGTATCAATTTCAACGATGTCCTCCTGGACACATTCGCGGATTTCAACTTTGTATTCCTTCGGGAAATCAACGAATACCACCTGATCCCAATAACGTTCTTTTCCGCCGGGCATTTCATAGGCCTGTTTGATATGATCCGCAAGTTTTCTGCCTGATTCCCTGTCCCAGTATGAGATTCCGACTTCCTGATAACAGTCGAATCCTCCGATTTTCTGGGATGTGATCAGACCGTCTTTGACGGTAAAGCACCAGTCATCGGTCCGTGCCATTTTGATTCCCAGGAAATTTGAGGAATACTGGTATTTCTTCACCAGCTTCGGATTTCTGAGCACCAGATCCGCTTCAAACACATATGCATTTTCCAGAAGATATCTGGCACACATGGCCGAAGAGATGTTGTTTGCCTCATTGTAAGCGGGATTTTCCAGAAAACGGATCATCGGATATTTGTAAAGCAGCTGATCAAACTGTTCCGCAAGATAGCCTCTTACAATCACGATATCCTCGATTCCCGCGGCGATGACCGCATCCAGCAGACCGTCGATAATTCTTTTTCCGTTGACTCTCACAAGCGGCTTTGGCGTGTTCAGTGTTACCGGCACCATGCGTGATCCAAAGCCCGCCGCAATGAAGACCGCCCTTTTGACACGGTACGGTTCCAGAGCTTCCAGCCCTTTGGAGGTGATTCTTCCGTCCGCAACCAGTCCGTTCACAGTCAGACCCTTGATGGTTTTGTTCACGGTTCCAAGTGAATATCCAGTCAGAAGCTGCAGATCTCTCTGAGACAAAGCTTCATCCGTACCCTGAAGTGCGTCCAGTACCGAGAATTCTTTTCTGCTTATTTCCATTACAATCTCCTGTTCAATCGGACTATTTATCAGCCGAAAACTGAATGATTGCATTATACAGTCCGTCATTTGTCCAGTAAAGATTTTAGTGGAATAATTGCATTTTCCATTTAACAGAACCGGTTCATTCATGCATTCAAAATATTGAGCATTCATATGATGTGATTTGAAGACTGTTCCAGACCAAAACAGACGGTATGACCGGACTGATCATTGACCGTCTGTATTTCCGCATACAACTTGATTCCGGTTCAGAAAAAAGAAAGGAAAGACACGCTTTCCTTTCTGAACTGAATCATTTTCATCCCTCTGTGCCGGGGTCTGCAGGAGCAGGTTCCTCGGTTACAACGGGTTCCTCAGTCACAACCGGCTCCTCAGGGACCGGTTCCGGTACAGGAGTTTCTTCCACTGCCGGCTGACTTTCCGGAACAGATGTTTCTTCCGGTTCCGTGACTTCCTCCACAGGAGGTCCGCCGATGACAGTCGCACCGACTTCACCGTCATACCAGTCTGCGGAAATTGCCGGCGGCACATACTCAGCCGAAGCTGCACTCCATGACACATCCGTCGGAACGGAAGCAGTCGCGTAGAGATCGATGTTATTCTGCACGTAGTTATATGTATCCACACTTGCACCGTCAAACGGGAAGTATACATACAGATACATGCCAAGGGAATCATCCCACTTCTGAGCTGCCCAGCCGTTGATTCTGGAATTGATGATGTTCATAACGCCGACCGGATTGCCCGGTTCATAGTAGCGTTTTGCTTTTTTCATCGCATAGCTGACAAACTGAACCATCTGATCTGTGGAGAGATTTGTACGGATGTTGGCACCTGCCGCATCCAGGATTTTCAGGTAAGTGTTCGGATCTCTGGTATCCATGACACGCTTTACAATCTGTTCAATGACAGCCTGCTGGTGAAGCTGACGGGCAAAGTCGCCTTCCTCAAATGCATAGCGCTCACGGACGAAGCCAAGTGCCTGCTGGCCGTTCAGATGAACATCGCCTGCCGGAATCGGCAGAACGACCAGACTGTCTGTTTCAACATCCCAGCACTGTCCCATGAATTCGATCGGGTTGTACACATCAACACCGCCGACCGCATCGACAACCTGGATCACTGATGCGAAGTTGAACTCAACCGTATAGTCAATATCGATTCCGGTCATATATTCAACCGTATCCACAAGACATCCTTCGGATACCGCATGGGCGGAATTGATTTTGCTTGATGCGTAGTTATAGCAGGTGATCGGAACAAATGAATCTCTGGCGATGGAAGTCATGGTGACTTTCATTGACAGCGGGTTCACTGACACAACGATGATGGAATCCGCGAGACCTTCGTTTTCACCGGTGATCAGTACCGTGAACGGCTCCGCTGTAAGGTCTTTCGCAGCTCCGTCTGTTCCGGTCTGAACAACGCTTTCCTTGAATGTGAGGATCGCTGCAGTATCAGCGATATACGGCTCAAGCTGCTCTTCTGTGCCGATTGCGCTGGCATAGTTTGCCG
>DMBB01000308.1 GCA_003446295.1 Erysipelotrichaceae bacterium | reverse complement strand
GGTATGGCGCAGGCACAGAAGTAGTCTTCGCATGCGGCGGCGGTATCTACACATCCGCAGTTGACGCAGCTAAGAAAGTCGGCGCAAAGGTTATCGGCGTTGACGTTGACCAGGCTGGCGTTATCAAGGCTTATGCTGAAGAAGACGGCATGACAGTCACATCCGCTATGAAGGGTCTGGCAGCTACAGTTAATTCCGTTCTTTCTGCAATCAAAGACGGCAACTGGGCAACATACAGCGGACAGATCCAGAATCTGGGACTGGTTTCCGGTACAGATCCGTCTGTGAACTATGTAGGACTGCCTTCCAGCACACAGTGGGCTGATGGATTCACAGAAGCTGATTACAACAAGCTGGTTGCTGATGTATTCTCCGGAGCAATTACTGTTTCCAACGATACAGCAGCTGAACCTGAAGTCACAAATGCAACTGTTGACTACCAGGGCAACATCAAGTAATCACACTTTGAAAATTTCATGAAATAGACCGGTCAATCTTTTAACGATCGGTCTTTTTTAATATAATTTAATGAGAATACCATGAAGGGAGGACGATAATTTTATGGATACACCATATGCTATCGAGATGCTCAACATCACGAAGCGCTTTCCCGGAATTATCGCAAATGACAATATAACACTTCAGCTGAAACGGGGAGAGATCCACGCACTCCTGGGTGAAAACGGTGCCGGCAAATCAACATTGATGTCGGTGCTGTTTGGCCTGTATCAGGCTGAAGAAGGCATTATCAAGAAAGACGGGAAGGTGGTTTCAATCAAAAACCCGAATGATGCCAATGATCTTGGCATCGGTATGGTCCACCAGCATTTCAAACTCGTACAGTGCTTTACCGTTCTGGAAAACATCATTCTTGGCGTGGAAACAACGAAGAACGGTATCCTTCAGAAAGACGAAGCCAGGAAGAAGGTCATGGCGCTATCTGAAAAATACGGCCTGATGGTAGATCCCGATGCATTGATCCAGGATATCACGGTCGGCATGCAGCAGAGAACAGAGATCCTGAAGATGCTGTACCGTGACAACGAGATCCTGATCTTTGATGAACCGACAGCCGTTCTGACGCCGCAGGAGATCGCTGAACTGATGCAGATCATGAAGAACCTCGCAAAGGAAGGCAAATCCATTCTGTTCATTTCCCATAAGCTGAACGAGATCATGGAAGTTGCCGACAGATGCACGGTTCTGAGACGCGGCAAATACATCGGCACGGTCAACATCAAGGATACGACGCAGGAAGAACTGTCGCGCATGATGGTCGGCAGAGACGTACAGCTTGTCGTAGAAAAAGGACCTGCGCATCCCGGTGATGTTGTTCTGGATATCAAGAACATGACGGTCGCCTCCAAGATCCACAGCAACAATGCCGTCAAGAACGTTTCCCTCCAGGTCAGAGCCGGTGAGATCGTATGTATCGCCGGTATCGACGGCAACGGACAGACGGAATTCGTATACGGACTTTCCGGTCTTGAACCGCTGGTCAGCGGAACGATCACGCTGCTGGGCAAGGACATCACGCATGCCACCATCCGTGAACGTGCAGCCGAAATGAGCCATATTCCTGAGGACAGACATAAGCACGGTCTGGTCCTGGATTATTCTCTGGAATACAACATCGTTCTGCAGAGATACTGGCAGCCTGAATTCACAAAGAACGGCTTCCTGGATCAGAAAGCGATCCGTTCCTATGCAGAGCGTCTGATCGAAGAAAATGACGTACGTTCCGGTCAGGGCGCGATCACAACGACACGCGCAATGTCGGGCGGAAATCAGCAGAAAGCGATCATTGCCCGTGAGATTGACAAGAAACATGAGCTGCTTCTTGCCGTACAGCCGACCAGAGGTCTGGATGTCGGCGCGATCGAAACCGTGCACAGAAATCTGATCCGTGAACGCGACAACGGAAAAGCAGTCCTGCTGATCTCTCTGGAACTGGAAGAAGTCATGAATGTCGCCGACAGGATCCTTGTCATGTATGAAGGAGAGATCGTCGGTGATCTCGATCCGAAACAGATCACAGTTGAAGAACTCGGTCTTTACATGGCCGGCGCAAAACGCAATACGGCAAAGGAGGGCGCATAAATGAACAGTAAAGAAAACTTCTTCAGGCGCCCGGGTGTCCAGACATTCCTGTCATCGATCATCTGTGTGATCCTGGGACTTCTGCTTGGATACATCATCCTGCTGCTGATCAACGCGAAGGGCGCTTCCGCGGGGATCGTTACGCTTCTGAAAAACTATATGAACTATCCGACCAGACCTGCCCAGATGAAATATCTCGGCAATACCCTGGTCAAAATGGCTCCGCTGCTGATGTGCGCGCTGTCTGTATGCTTCTGCTACAAGGCAGGCCTCTTCAATATCGGCGCGGCAGGCCAGTATGTCGTCGGTGCCGGCGCCTGTCTCTATGGAGCACTGTCACTCAAGCTTCCGTGGATGGTATGCCTGCTCTTCAGCATCCTGATCGGTGCCCTGTGGGGAATGATGGTCGGTGCGCTGAAAGCTTACCTGAACGTCAATGAAGTCATCTCAGGCATCATGCTGAACTGGATCGGTCTGTATCTGGTCAACATGTCGCTGGCTCCCGTCAAGGAACTGGCCAGCCCGTACACACAGAAGGTCGCTGCGGTCAACAAATCGGCGCTTCTGCCGAGCATGGGATTGAGCAGCCTGTTCTCAAAGAATCAGTACGTTACCATTGCGATCCCGCTTTCCATCCTGATCGCGATCGTGCTGTGGGTGATCCTGAACAAGACAGCCTTCGGATATGAACTGAAAGCAACCGGCTACAACAAGGAAGCTTCCAAATATGCCGGCATGCGGGAAAAACGCAATATCATCGTCACGCTCATGATCGGCGGCGCACTGGCAGGAACAGGTGCGGCATTCCTCTATCTGACAGGATTTGAAGAATGGTCCGTCACGCAGTCATCTGTCCCGGGCATGGGATTCAACGGTATTGCGGCTACATTCCTCGGCGGTCTGAATCCGATCGGAACCATCTTCGCTTCTTACTTTATCCAGCACATCACCAGCGGCGGTGCTTATCTGGATAAAGCGATCTATCCGTCCCAGATCTCTGATCTGATCATTGCGCTGATCATCTATCTGTGCGGCTTCGTGCTCTTCTTCAAGACAGTCATGAACAAGAGACGCCCTGTAAAGGTGACCGTCAACGCAAATGATACGGAAAAGAAAGGAGGCAAATCAGAATGACATTGCTTCTGCAGTATACTTTGATCTTCGCCTCCGTACTCATGCTGGTAGCGCTCGGCGGATGCTTCGCAGAGCATTCCGGTGTGATCAACCTCGGACTTGAAGGCATCATGGTCATCGGTGCCCTGGGCGGCGCTCTTGCCATGAAATTCGTTCCCAGTTCCGTACCTGCGATCGTCATGATCTTTGTGGTATCGCTGTGCGCGATCCTCATGGGCATGCTGTACTCGACACTGCTCGGCGTTGCGGCGATCCATTTCAAAGCAGACCAGACACTGATCGGAACAGCTATGAACATCATGTCAACAGCAGCTGCTACCGTTATCGTCAAAGCGATCAACGTTGCGGAAAATCCGGACAACATCTCTTCGGCGATCACCTATACAGGTGCCCGCGCCGCATTTACGGTCAGGATCGGAAACTTTGAATTCAACTGGTTTATCCTGATCGCGGTATGCGCGCTGATCATTTCCCACTTCGTGCTGTATTATACGAGATTCGGCCTCCGTCTGATGGCATGCGGTGAAAACCCGCAGGCTGCTGACTCCGTAGGCATCAACGTCTACAAGATGCGCTGGGCAGGTGTCCTGATCTCAGGTCTTCTGGGCGGCCTTGGAGGCATCGTATATATCACCGCAGGCGTTTCGGAATGGAAATTTGAGGTCGGTGTTGCCGGATTCGGCTTCCTGGCTCTGGCGGTCATGATCTTCGGTCAATGGAAACCGAGACGTATCGCACTTGCAGCTCTGCTCTTCGGATTCTTCAGAGCACTGTCAAATGTGTATACAGGCTTCCCGTTCCTGGCTGCACTCAACATTCCCAGTACCGTCTACAACATGTTCCCGTACATCATTTCACTGATCGTACTGGCATTTACATCAAGGAACTCCGCTGCTCCGAAGGCGGAAGGAATACCTTACGATAAAGGATCAAGATAAGGAAGGTGCAGGCTTGCCTGCACTTTCTTTTCGCCCGAACGGATGATAGAATAGCGCCGTTGGAGAGAAGAATATGAAACGCAGTTTTCCGTATATCAGAATTACAAAGAAGCAGGAAAAAACAGTACAGACCGGCCATCCCTGGATCTATGAGGATGAGATCACCGAGCAGTCGGAACAGATCGAAAACGGATCGATCGTTGACGTGCTCGGCTCAAAGGGACAGTATCTCGGAAGCGGTCTTTATTCAGAGGCATCAAAGATCAAGGTGAGGATCCTTTCATCAAACGCAAACGAAACATTTACGGATGCGTTTTTTGAGCGCCGCGTCAGGTATGCCGTCAGCTATCGGCATGATGTGATGGAAGCTGACTGGAGTGCCTGCAGACTGATCCATGGTGAGGCGGACGGTCTGCCCGGGCTGACGGTGGACCGTTATGAAAATATTCTTGTCAGTGAAGTGCTTTCCTATGGCATCGATCAGAGAAAAGACGTGATCTATGCTGCACTGAAAAAGGAACTTGCGTCTTACGGTGTCATGATCGAAGGCATCTATGAACGCAATGAAGGAGCACTGCGGAAACGTGAGGGACTGGAACAGTACAAAGGCTGGTACAGCCAGCCGGCAGATCCGGTACTGGAGATCACGGAAAACGGGATCAGATACCAGGTCGATGTTGAAAACGGCCAGAAGACCGGTTTCTTCCTTGACCAGAAATACAACCGCAGAGCGATCCGTACACTTGCCAGGGGACGAACAGTGCTGGACTGCTGCACGCATATCGGAACATTTGCGCTCAATGCGGCAAGTGCCGGAGCATCGCATGTAACGGCAGTCGATATTTCAGACACGGCGATCGCCAGCGCAGAAGAGAATGCCCGCCGCAACGGTCTGTCAGACGTCATGGACTTTGTACAGGCAGATGTATTCGACTTCCTGAAGAATGCTCTGGAAACGCATGAACGCTACGATATGATCATTCTTGATCCGCCGGCATTTACAAAAAGCAGAAAGACATACGACAACGCATACCAGGGATATCTGAGAATGAACACGATGGCTATGCGCATTCTGCCAAGAGGCGGATATCTTGCGACAGCCTCATGTTCGCACTTTATGCCGGTCGATTCGTTCCGGAAAATGCTGTCGGAAGCATCCCGTCAGGCAGGTGTCAGCCTGAGACTTATTGAGGAACGTCATGCCGGTTTTGACCATCCTGTGATGATCGGGATCCCTGAAACAGAATATCTCAAATTTTTCATATTGCAGATGATTTAAAAAAGGGTACGTCATGCTTTTAGGGGTTACGGAACATGACACTTTCGTGCTAATATTTAGGTGGACATGGAGGTGATGGCAGGTGTTTCAGATCGATGAAATTGTTGTCTACAGACGTGATGTCTGCCGCATTGTTGACACAACAACAAGTGACATGACGGGAGAACAGTGCTATGTTCTTGAACCATACAATATGGTGGGCGGAGGACGCAGAATGCAGGTACCTGTATCTAACCGCGGCGGTCATCTTCGGAAACTTTCTACAAGCGACGAGATCTACTCATTGATCCGGAGCGTCCCGGACGTCGAGATGCTTGAAAACAAGCCTGCCAACATGAAAAGCCAGTATGTAGCTCTGCTCAAGAGCGACAGTCTGGAAGATCTGGTCAGGATCATCAAGACTTCCTACTACAGGAACAAAGAACGAAGGGACAACCACAAAAAGCTTGCGTCGATCGACGGAGAGTACATGCAGAAAGCTGAACGCTATCTGTTCAATGAATTCGCTGTTGCCCTCGGCAAAAGCTATGACGAATGCAAGGAAGAGTTTGTTAAAGAAATCAGAAAACTTGAAGAAGCATGACGATTGGGCAAGACAGCCATGAGGGACTGTCTTTTTCTTTTGTTTTTTGAGGGTATAATAAAAATATGAAAAACGAATGGAAACCATATCATCCCAGGATCCGCTGCTCCAGCCAGGCAGTGCATCTGGATACTGACGAGGAACTGAAACGATTTCTGCGTTCTTCCGGCAGGGCGCTGAACAGCATCGAGCAGGAAATACGGACGCAGTTCAAAGAACAGTACCGGCGTGATATCAAAATCAAGGGCAGCAGTCTGAGAACAGAGATTCTCATGCATGTATACGCGGACACAGTATTTCTGAAACTGCTCAGGCTTAATGAAAAACTGCCCGGACCTGTATCATCCAGGCTGGCGGTGCCTCTGAAGAAACTTCAGCATGCAACGGAAGTGATCGATATCGGTGAACGGTTCAACGACAGCAACCGTTTTGTATTTGACTGGCTGTCCATGGCAGAGCCTCTTCTGACGTCAGTCTTCAGACATCTGGTATAAAACAAAAGAGCTTTGCTCTTTTTGTTTTTACTTCAGATAGGGGAATACATGGTCGAATGTATCGAGGATATGCAGGTCGGCCATGCTGTCGTAAGGCGTTGCGTCACGGTTGATCAGTACCAGACGGTCACCCCGGTAATAGCGGATGAATCCGGCCGCCGGATAAACAACAAGCGAGGTGCCAAGAACGATCAATGTGTCCGCTCCGGAGATCGCCCGGACCGCGCCGTCTATGACAGTCGAGTCCAGCGGTTCTTCATAAAGCACGACATCAGGCTTGATGATCCCTCCGCATTCACATCTGGGAATACCGTCCGCATTGATCACAGCATCAATGCCGTGGAATTTATGGCATCTCATGCAGTAATTGCGCAGTACGGATCCATGGACTTCATATACTTTCGTGGATCCTGCCTCTGTATGCAGACCGTCAATGTTCTGCGTCACGACACTGACATCCTTGCCGCGCTGCTCCAGCTCTGCCATATATGTATGGACACGGTTCGGCTTTGCGTCAGGAAACAGCATCCTGTTTTTATAGAAACGGTAGAATTCCTCTGGGTTTGCATCGAAGAAGGTGCGGCTGATGATCGTTTCAGGCGGATATTTGTATTCCTGGTGATACAGACCGTCCTGGGAACGGAAATCAGGTATGCCGCTGTCGGTGGATACACCGGCTCCGGTGAAGAATACAATTCGTTCGCTGTCGTCAATGATGTTCTGAAGCTGTTCGATCTTTTCGTTCATGGTGTGTTATCCTCCGTATGTTTTCCGGATCTCTTTCGAGATGTTCAGTAATTCATCGATCAGTGACTGCGGTCTGAGTACAGCGGCTTTGCCGCTGAACTGCAGCAGCCATGAGATCAGAGTCGGTGATACGCTGGTGCGGATCGCTGCCGTAAATGATGTCTCATCAACAGCGGTGATCATGATGTCGTATCCGAACTGGTCGAATACGATGCTGGACAGTGACAGATCAAACCGGCATACAACGGTCTGCGGTTCCCCGCGGTACATTCGGAAGCTTGCCTGCATATATGAATATACATCGAACGGGACATGCTCGGCTGACTCTGACAGTGCTGTGACAGACTCCATTTTGTCAATGCGGTAGGACGCAAAGCTTTTGTGCGTCTGCGAATACATGATGCAGTAATACCTGCCGCTGTCCGTCACTACGGCATACGGTACCGCCTCATATTTCTGCCTGTCCCTGCGGTAGTGCTTCTGCTTTGTGACGGAATAGTCAAAATAGCGGAATGTTACGGGATTCTGATGATGGATGGCATCCAGCAGCACGGAAAGACTGCTCATCAGTTCACTGTCAGGTTCACTTATGTCCCGCTTTGGCGTGAGGTAAACCTTGTCTCTCTGGTATTCGCTGAGCTGATCCAGAATGAAGCTGCTGAGCCGTGCAGATGTCTGTTCGTCCAGTGATATGGAATCACGCACGGCATTGACCGTGATGACAGCGTCCGCAACACTGAGCGCATGCCTGAAATAGTAGCCCTGTACAGGCGTATGCACGTAGCGGATATCATAGCCGCATCTCTGCAGAGCGTCCAGAGAACGGTAAACAGCCCGTCTGTCAGCAGATATCCCTGCCTCATCAAGCATTGCTATGATCTGCGGCATGGTCAGTATGTGCTGCGCATCGGTATGTTCCTTCAGCAGCTGCAGCAGCCTGAGCATGCGTTCACCTGCATCTTTCATCAGCCGGTTCCTTTCTTTTTAATCATTGTACCATATTTGGTACATCGGTTGTTTCAAAAGGTACTAGGATATGTTCAGAAAGCAGAGGAAAGGCTATGAATCAGAAAGAAAAGTTTATGATCAACCAGGGACTCATGATTCTTGGATTTGCATACGCATTAAGCGACTACGATATGGCGTCATGTGTGTTCGGCATCTTTGCGGCCGGCATGGCAGTATATGCACATTCCGCGGGCACATTGAAGAAAGGGATGGTTATCATTCCAGCCGCAGCACTGATGCAGGTGATCCTGGTCAATGTGATGCATATGGGGGAGATGCTGCCGTCACTGGGGTTCCTGACGGTATGCAATACCGTATGCGTATATCTCTGGATGCAGAGCTCATACAAAGCGATCGATGATGTTGTGCGCATGATGACGGCAGGATTCCTGATCTGTCTGATCATCATTCTCGGCCTGCCGGCAGGCGTGATCGAATTCTTTGCCGGAGCGGTATATGCGACAAGACTGCAGGAACTCGTATTCACAGCCCTGATCTTCATGCCGTGCATCATATCCTACGCTCTGAAATGCTGGATCGACTACGGTATTCCCGTTCATGAGCCGCAGAAACGTAAAACATTGGAACAGCAGGTACGTTTGCGTTAAAATAGGTTCCATGATAGATCAGCTGCTGAAAAAACTGATTCCCGATTATGACCGGGTCAATGATCTGAATGTCAGACGTGCGTACGGAAATCTTTCCGGCATGGTCGGCATCGCAGTCAATGCCGGTCTTTTTGCATTGAAGCTGTTTGCCGGCATCGTCGCCCGTTCATCCGCTGTGGTCGGTGACAGTATCAACAGTCTGACAGACGGCGTCACCAGCCTGATGACGATGCTGGCGTATCGTGCGGCATCCAAACCTGCTGATGCAGGTCATCCCTTCGGACACGGGAGACTCGAATATATCATCGGGCTCGGCGTATCCGAGCTGATCCTGGCAGTCGGCGCGGGACTTTTGTACGAGGGCGTGATCAAGTTCATTCATCCCGAGGAGATCACATTCCGCATCGTTACGGTGATCATCCTGGGCATATCGATCGCTGCCAAGCTGATGATGTATCTGTTCAACAAAGACCTGTCCGTCAGGATCGGAAGCCCTGTTCTGAAAGCAACCTCACTCGACAGTCTGAATGATGTCCTGACATCATCTGCCGTACTTGGCTCCTTTATCCTTTCCCGCATCTTTCCGGCTTTTCCGTTCGACGCTCTTACCACGATCATCGTGGCCCTCATGATCATCAGGACCGGCATCACAACAGCGAAGGAACTCATTTCGCAGATCGTCGGCAAACCCTGTGAAGCTGCCCGGAAAGGCGAGGTCGAAGAAGCGGTCAGTCATTATCCGGAGATATTCGGCGTCCATGATCTGATCCTGCATGACTATGGTCCGGGCAGGATGTTCGGAACCGTCCATGCGGAAATGAGCAGCAGGCTGAGCCTGAAAGAAGCACACACGGTCCTGGAACATGCCGAGGAAGAGATCTTTGAAAAATACGGCATCCGCATCGTGATCCATGCTGATCCGGTCGATCTGGAAGATCCGGTACTGGAACGCTATAAAACACTGATCGCATCTTATTTGTATGAGAAAGGTCTGACTGCGCATGATATTCACCTGGAAGACGGCATACTGAAGCTGGATATTATGCTGGAAGATGATGAAACAGACCGGGAACAGATCACCGCGGAAGTTACGGAAGCTGTCCATAAGATATCACCGGATATCCCTGTGCAGATCGACTTTGACTTTAACTTTACGGAGAAAGAAGAATCATGAAAAGCAACATTCAGCTGATACTGGCTGCCCTGATCTGGGGATGCGCATTTGTTGCACAGAGCGTATCCATGGATTATATCGGGCCATGGACATTCAACTGCGTGCGATTCCTGATCGGAGGCATCACATTGACAATGCTGATCCCGCTGCTTGACAGGATCAGGGAAAATAAAGAAGGCATGACATGGAATAATCCTGTCCTGTACCGGGCAGGACTGTTCTGCGGACTGGCTCTGGCAGCCGCCAGCATGGTTCAGCAGATCGGCATCATGTATACAACGGTCGGAAAGGCAGGCTTTATTACAGCCCTGTATGTTGTGATCGTACCGTTTCTTTCACGCCTGAAGGGAAACACGATCCGCGGCAATGTCTGGGCTGCTGCCCTGATCGCTGTTGCAGGTCTGTATCTGCTCAGTATGTCCGGCGTGCAGAGCCTGACAAGGGGAGACCTGTTTCTGCTTGGATGTGCGTTTTTATTTGCCGTGCATATCATGATCATCGATCACTTCGGACCATCGGTCGACGGTATTCGTCTGTCATGTCTGCAGTTCTACGCTGCAGGACTGATCTGCTGCGTCGGGATGTTCCTGAAGGAACAGCCTGTATTATCGGATATCCTGGCAGCGGCAGTGCCGATCCTGTATGCAGGCGTTATGTCATGCGGTGCGGCATATACACTGCAGATCACAGGCCAGCTCCACGCCGATCCTTCCGTTGCCAGCATCCTGCTGTCACTGGAATCTGTCTTTGCGCTTCTGGCAGGATTTGTTCTTCTGCATCAGGTCCTGACTGTCCGGGAAGTGATCGGATGCGTGCTGATGTTCGCGGCGATCATGCTTGCGCAGAAATGATGTACAGATTGTGTTATAATGTCTGAGTTTTAGAGGGTAAATATATGTCGATGATACTTGAAATACTGAAATCCATTGTCTTCGGAATCGTTCAGGGAATTACCGAATGGCTTCCGATCAGTTCTACAGGACATCTGAATTTTGTGAATCTGTTCATGCCGCTGAATCTGTATGATTCAGCCGCTATGAATGCGGAATACTGGAATATGTACAAGGTCGTGATCCAGTTCGGATCCATCCTTGCCGTACTGGTACTGTACTGGCATAAGCTGAATCCGTTCATTCCGTCCAAAACAGCGAATGAAAAGAGAAAGACATGGCGTCTGTGGCTGATGGCTGTGATCGCTACGATCCCGACAGGGATCATCGGTCTGCTGCTGGAAGACATCGTAGATGAAAAGCTGTCCGGACCGATGGTGTTCGGGATCATGCTGATCGTGTACGGCGTTCTGTTCATCGTTCTTGAGCGTTTCCAGAATAAGCCGGTTGTCAGATCGACAGGAATGATCACCGTTCCCAAAGCGTTCGGCGTAGGTCTGTTCCAGTCACTGGCACTGATACCGGGTACTTCCCGTTCCGGTGCTACGATCCTCGGATCGACACTGCTTGGCTTCAGCCGCCCGACAGCTGTTGAATTTTCATTCTATCTGGCGATCCCGACAATGCTTGGCGCTTCGCTGCTCAAGCTGCTCAAAATGAAGATGGCTATGGGTGCTTCCGGCATCATCGTTCTGCTTGTCGGCATGATCACTGCTTTTGCGGCATCCATGGCGTGCATCCAGTCACTGATGAAATATGTCCGTACGCACGGATTCAAGGCGTTCGGTATTTACCGTATCGTCTTCGGTATTCTGATCCTGATCCTTCTGGCACTGGGCAAACTGCCGACCGGCTTCGGAGCATGATCCTATGAACGGCACTGTTTCCATGGGAGGGCTGTTCCTGGAAGGACTGCTCTCTTTCTTCACACCATGTGTGCTTCCGCTGATCCCGCTTTATGTCGGTTATCTGACGACTGGCAGTATCGTTACGGATGCAGAAGGAAAGGTGCACTATGACAGAAAGAAAACATTCCTGTCGACACTGTTCTTTGTACTGGGTATCTGCAGCGTATTCTTCCTGATGGCTGCAGGAACAGGTGCTGTGCATGATTTCTTTCAGAAATATGATCTGCAGCTTCAGCTGATCGGAGGCTTTGTGCTGGTCGTTATGGGTCTGACATCATTCGGTGTCATCCAGATCCCGTTCCTGCTCCGTGAACACCGTTTCAGCATGAAACAGAAACGAAACGGTCTGCTCGGTGCATGGCTGATGGGATTCTTCTTCAGCTTTGCGTGGAGCCCCTGCATCGGACCTCTGCTTGCCAGTGCGATCATGACTGCCGCACAGGCAGAAACAGCTGCACAGGGATACATGTATATCGCTTCATATACACTCGGATTCATCATCATGTTCCTGGCTCTGGGACTGTTTACGGAAGAGGTCCTGGCATTTATCCAGAAGCACAGAAATATCGTCAAGTATACAGAGAAGATCGGCGGTGCCGCAGTTGTCGGCATGGGCTGCTGGATGCTGCATCAGGCATTCGGTACGATCAATATCCTGCAGAACAGGACGAGCGAACCGGTTGCCGAAGTCAGTCCAGAACAGACAGCTGACGCAGAGACTGCCGGCACGGATGCAGAGAAATACGGATTTGCGCTTCCCAACGCAGAAGGCGAGACCGTCAGGCTGACCGATTATACTGGAAAAGCTGTGGTCGTGAATTTCTTCGGAACTTGGTGCACGTACTGCAATCTGGAAATGCCGCATCTGCAGGAGATCGAAGAAACACGTGATGACGTCAAGATCCTGCTGATCGCAACTCCGAATGCAGGTGATGAAAAAGATGAGGCATACATCGAAAACTATATGTCCGAGCGCGGCTATACCATGGAGGTCCTGTATGACAGGACACTGCAGGTCACGCAGGAATACGGTATCTCCGGATATCCAACAACATATATCGTAAAACCGGACGGCAACTTCCTGGGCTATGTACCGGGATATGCCGATAAGGAAGCGCTTGACCATTATCTCGAAATGGCATATGAATGATCAAAAATATAGCATTGGCATTGGTTTTATGCTATACTGAGCAGGTATTTGAAATGAGGCAATAAAAAAAACCGCTTCAATTTAAGCGGCGGATTTATTAGCCTCATTTTTTTGTGGGGCGGAGAGGAAACGGTATGAAATACATCTTTGTAACAGGCGGTGTTGTTTCCGGACTCGGAAAAGGAATCACTGCAGCCTCACTCGGAAGACTGCTCAAGCAGCGCGGTCTGAAAGTCATTGCGCAGAAGCTGGATCCGTACATCAATGTCGATCCCGGCACGATGTCTCCGATACAGCACGGGGAAGTGTTCGTGACGGAAGACGGTACAGAGACTGACCTGGATCTGGGCCATTACGAACGGTTCATAGACGAGAATATGAATCATTTTTCCAATCTGACGACCGGCAAGGTGTATTGGAATGTGCTTCAGAAAGAACGCAAAGGGGAATATCTCGGACAGACGGTCCAGATCATTCCGCATATCACAGATGAGATCAAGCGCTTCATATACTCGGTCGGCGAACGTGCAAAAGCCGACATTGTCATAACCGAGATCGGCGGTACGGTCGGTGATATTGAATCACAGCCGTTTATCGAAGCGATCCGTCAGATCAGCATTGAACTCCCTGAGGAGGATACCTGTTTCCTGCATGTAACGCTTGTGCCGTTTATTCCGGGATCTGATGAGTATAAATCAAAGCCTACCCAGCATTCCGTCAAGGAACTGCAGGTCTCAGGTGTCAGACCTGATATCATTCTGGCAAGATGCGACGGACATCTGCCGGATGACGTGAAGCTGAAGATCTCTCATTTCTGCAATGTCAGACCGGAATGCGTGATCGAAAATACAACGGTCGATGATCTGTATGAAGCACCGATCATGCTGGAGAAGCAGAACTTCTCCCGTATCGTATGCAATAAGCTGAGAATTGATTCCACGCTCATCAACCTGGATGACTGGAACAGAATGCTCGGAAGGATACACAGCAGACAGCGTGATGTGACGGTCGCACTGGTCGGAAAATATGTCCGCCTGCATGACGCGTATCTGTCAGTCGTGGAAGCTTTGAAGCACGGAGGATATGAGAATGCTGCACATGTCAGGATCAAATGGATCGACTCGGAAGATGTCACGGAAGAAAACAGGGAAGAACTGTTTGCGGACGCTGACGGGATCCTGGTTCCAGGCGGATTCGGGCACAGGGGCATCGAAGGCAAGATCCTTGCCTGTGAATATGCCAGAGAAAACGATATCCCGTATCTGGGACTCTGCCTGGGTATGCAGATAGCGGTCATCGAATTTGCCAGACATGTCCTGCATTATGAAGATGCGGATTCCGGTGAGTTCAATGAAAACAGCACGCATAAAGTCATAGACTTCATGCCGGACCAGTACAAAGGAATGGTCATGGGCGGAACGATGAGGTTAGGTGCTTATCCATGCGCAGTCAGACCGGGCAGCCTGCTTGAAGCATGCTATCAGACAGACATGATCTCCGAACGTCACCGTCACCGCTATGAATTCAACAATGCATACCGGGAAGAGTTTGAACTGAACGGAATGTGTTTTTCCGGCATCAATCCGGACATGGACCTGGTGGAAGCAGTGGAATATCCTGACAACCGGTTCTTTATAGGAGTACAATATCATCCGGAGTTCAAGAGCAGACCGAACAGAGCGCATCCTCTGTTCCGTGAGTTCGTGAAAGCCTGCATACAGCATCAGTAAAGGAGTACAAAGCTATGACAGACAAGATCATCGTACTGGACTTCGGGAGCCAGTATAATCAGCTGATCGCCAGACGCATCAGGGAATTCGGGGTATACAGTGAACTGCATTCCGCCGATCTGACATTGGAACAGATCCTGGCATTCCGGGATGTCAAGGGCATTATCTTCTCGGGCGGACCGAACAGTGTTTATGAAGACGGCGCACCGAAATGCGATCCTGCCATTTTCACATCGGGTCTTCCGATCCTGGGTATCTGCTATGGCATGCAGATGACGCA
>DMBB01000084.1 GCA_003446295.1 Erysipelotrichaceae bacterium | reverse complement strand
GATAATGTGCGTGAGAACAGGAACGGCTCCTGCAGCACCATGCCGATATTGGAACGCACCCATGATGCTTTCATGTCGGCAATATCCACGCCGTTGATCGTGATCCTGCCCTGTCCTTCCTGCAGATCATACAGTCTGTCCAGCAGGTACATCAGGGTGGATTTTCCTGAGCCTGTGCCGCCCAGGATCCCGAATGTCGTTCCCTTGGGGATCGTGAAGGATACATCCTGCAGTACTTCGGCATTTCCGTTGTCATATGCGAAGGACACATGATCAAAGACGATGTCTCCGTTCAGATCAGGCGTCAGCGCATCCGGCTTGTCCTGTTCTGCTTCGGAATTCATGATATAGCGCAGACGCTCGACCGAGATGCCTGCTTTGGACATCTGTGAGATGACTCTTCCGAGTGATCTGACCGGCCATGACAGCATCAGATTGTAGGAAACAAACGAAATATATCCGCCAGCCGTCAATTCTCCTCTGACGCACAGGATCGAACCCAGTATCGTGACTGTCAGGACCTGCAGTCCGGAGAACAGGTCTCCGACTGCCCAGAACTGTGACAGGATGCGCATCAGTTCGACCCACATATGCGTATATCCGCGGTTCTGTTCTTCAAAGCGCTGACGCTCGTACTTCTCTCTGCCGAATGCGCGCACGACTCTGACGCCTGTCAGATTTTCCTGTGCGATCGAAGAGAGCTTTCCTTCTTCTTCATCAGCGTTGCGGAAGGCGTTGCCGATCCTTCTGTAGAACATGAAGGAATAGCCGATGATCAGCGGGATATAGAACAGCGCGGTCAATGTGAGCTTGCGGCTGATCGAGAACATGAAAGACAGGGAAAGCACGATCAGCACAACGATCCTGACAAGTGATGTCATCTGTTCGGAAAGGAATACCTTGATCGTTTCCACATCGGATGTGCATCTCTGGATGATATCACCGGTACGGTTTTCACTGTGCCATGAAAAAGGCAGATGAATGATATGGTCAAAGAGCGTATCACGCATCCGCTTGACCAGTATTTCCGCGCCTTTCGAGTTGTTCAGACGGAACTCATACCGGCAGAATGCACCGAGCGCAGCGATCGCGATCACCGTGAACGCAATATAATGCAGATGGGTGCGCAGAAACGCTGCCCCGCCGATCCGCTCGATCTGACTGCTGATCCACACCGGCAGCACGGTCTCCCTGGTATCGATCACGGAGTCCACCGTGTAGCCGAGGATCCTGGGGTTCACCAGATCCAGCAGCGAAACCAGGCACGCAAAAATCATGCTGCAGACGAAATAACGCTTGCTGCCGGAGAGAAAATACATAACGAGACTCGTTTTTGTCTCAAATCTTTCTTGTTTTTTTGTCATCAAGCATTATTAAAACAGGATTCACCCTCTAACACAAGTCATATCATCCAAGCACTGTATCAAGGATCATCATCACTGTAAAGCCTGCCGCAAATGCGATCGTGCCGGTATTGGAGTGCTCTCCCTGGCTCATGCCGGGGATCAGTTCTTCAACGACCACATACATCATCGCTCCTGCCGCAAAGCTCAGGAAATAAGGCAGGAATGACGAGACTGTGCCGACTGCTGCAATCGTCAGAAGCGCAGCCGCAGGTTCCACTGCACCTGAGAGCACTCCCATGACAAACGCCTTTCCTTTTGACATGCCTTCTGCCTTCAGCGGCATGGATATGATCGCCCCTTCCGGGAAATTCTGGATCGCAATGCCTAATGCCAGCGATAAAGCTGCGGCAGCAGAGATCGCCCCGCCATTGAGCATTGCGGCATATACAACGCCGACTGCCATACCCTCCGGGATATTGTGGATCGTGACTGCCAGCAGCATCTTCACTGTTTTCGGCAGATTCGAGCGCGGTCCTTCAGGCATATCGCTGTTGAGATGCAGATGCGGCACGCTCCGGTCGATCAGAAGCAGGAAGAGGATCCCTGTCCAGAAACCGACAGTTGCCGGTACGAACATCAGATCACCAAGATGCTTTGATTGTTCCATGGACGGAATGATCAGGCTCCAGATACATGCGGCTGTCATCACACCTGCCGCAAATCCCGCAAGGATCCGTTCCGTGCTGATTCTGATTTCATCCTTCATCAGGAAGACGCATGCGCTTCCCAAAGATGTTCCTATAAAAGGTATCAGAATACCCAATAATAACTGTTCAGACATAAAACCTCCTATTAAGTTAGTCTATACTAACTATAGTACAAGATTCAGCTAATGCCAGCCTGATGATCACGAAAAAGGACTATCCAAAACAAGTTGGGGAAAACGAAAGCTTCAAAAAATTCCGGGGCTTTCGCCCCGGACAAATTCATAGCGTCTGTATTTCGTGTGTCTGCTTTGGCGGGATTATATCATCCTGCCCGTACCTCGCCAATTTTTTATTCACTCACCGACCCTGATATAATATGCCGTTTCTTCTCCCGAAACTGTATCTTTCAGCGTCAGTCTGTACATACCGACTGTATCTTCACCGAAGAGCGTCTTCGGCCAATCGGAGAAATATCCCGATGTCAGCGTGACACTGCAGGGATAATCCCCCCAGCCGTTTTCTTCCGGGGACAGCAGCCAGCCAAGCGTGCTGTCACCATATACATCATCCGTGATTTTGACCTGGCTTTCCAGTTTGACGATGATGATATCCGCATCTTTGATCTCTTCACCGCCGCCGTCCATTTACTGGAAATAAAAGTCCTCTTTTCCCAGCCTCGCTTTCAGGAATTCCACTGTTACGTTTGACGCTTCATAAATGTTGTTGATCCCGGAAAGTGTCAGCGGACTGTATCTGTCCAGCCAGTGCTCACTCAGCGGCTTCTCCGTGATCTTGAATTTCACCGTCTTATATCCGCCGTAATTGTTGATACCGTGGAGCGTGGCGGAAGCTGTTCCTTTTTTGATGTTGTTTGCGTAGCTTACAATCTCATAATCCACACCATAAACAAGATCTGTTGTCTTGTTGATCAGTGCTTTTGTGAATGAATTCCCGTCCAGCGTAACTGCTTCCCCTGTATATTGCCGAGAAGTGACTGTGAACACCGCTTTACTGATGTCCGCCTCTTTGGAAATCACCCGGTAGTACCCATACGCTGTGCCGGTGTAATTATTCCTCCCGGTGACGGTGACCCTGATCTTTGAACCAGCAGGCACATTGTCTTTTGCGCCAAGCAGTGTATATGTACCGTCCTCATTGTCCAGCTCATATACATATGACTTCAGATAATCCGTCCCCGCCTTCAGGGCTTTTTTGTCTGTATCCTTCAGGGAAGGCGTACTCTTATACTTACCGGCAGTACTGCTGTACACAACATCTTTCACCGTAACTTCCGTTTCAGAGATATCTTTCAGCAGAATGTCATAATACACAACCTGTGAATCCGTCCCTTTGTAGTTGCCTTTAAACTTCACTGTGGCGGACCCTGTTCCGATCCTGGTAATGCCGGTATAGGTGACTGTATAGTCCCTCCCTTCGGCAAGCAGCCCGAGTTCTTCGTCATACACCCGGATCTGTGCTTTCGCCCCGCCTTTTGCATACGGTACTTCTTCTTCATATGTAATATCATCCAGTGTAATTACTTCACTGTTTGGCAGAATGGTGAACTTCACGGTACGTTTGCCGGTGAATCCTCTTCTTCCTTCGACCTGGACAGAAGCAGTCCCTGCATTCACATTGTTTGTATATGTGTCCTCCAGGATCACGAAGTCTTCCGGTTCCAGATCAATACCGTTATATGTCAGTCCGAATCCATCCTGCAGTGTCTGCGGTTTCCCGTTATACATATATGTCCCGATATTTGCATTCTTCATCTTTTTGTCAGTCAGGGAGATACCGGTCACCTTCATACTCACAGTCCTTCTGCCGGTGTATTTCCCGGTGCCTTCAATCACAAATCTCAGTGTCCCGGTATTTCGGTAAGCCGAAGGTATTTCAGCAACGATAAAGTCATCCGGATACACCAGCTTCTGCTTCCCGTTTTTCACGGTCAGGTTCGGGATGATTTCTGCTTCGAAGTTATCCCCGTCAAGATCCTGGTATTTCACGCTCTTCGCAGAAACAGTGAGTTTGTTTACCGGGATCAGGGTATTCCCCTTTGGCACGACAGATGCTTTGACAGTGATCTCACCGGAATAATTACCCTTTCCCTGAATGGTAAGTGTCACTTCACCGGGACTCTTCCTGTCCCAGTCCTCACCGTCCAGCGTGTACGCAGCGATCGTATAGTCGGTTCCTTTGACAAGCTTCTTCGTACCGAAATACACCACTGGTGCGGGATTCAGCATCTTTCCCGTCGTCTGCAGGGTCAGCTCTTCCGTCCTGACCCTTTCATCCTGCAGGGATAACGGCAGGATTTCAAACGTGATCGTCTCACTTCCGGTGTAGTTGCCCTTCATCTTCAGGGTGATCGTCGCCGTTCCTGCTTTGATGTTGTTCTTATATGTGAGGGTATAATCCGTCCCTGCCTTCAGCAGCTGCCCGGAGTCATATACCTGCACTGCCGGTTTGATGGCAGAGCCGGTGTATTCAAATGTCTTCGGGACCTCATTGGTGTAAATGCCGTCCTTCGTGACTTCGACTGTGAAATCATCACTGAACTCCCCTGCCCGTACGGTAATCACCGCTATCCCTTCAGAAACACCTGTCACGACACCGGTTTCACTGACCGGGGCGATTTCAGGATTACTGCTTTCAAATGTCACTTCCTGATGAGTTGCGTTCTTCGGTTCAATGGCATATATGATCTGTATTTCTTTTCCAATCGGCAGGTATTTCACTTCGTTCAGGATCCGGATCCCCCTGACCGGGATCTCAGTAACAGTCACTGTCACGGAAGCACTCAGCCCGCCGTCATTTGTTTTTGCGGTGATGACAGCCGTACCGATGGAGACTGCCCTGACAAGACCGTCCCGGTCCACTTCCGCAGTTTCCGGATGGTCCGAAGACCATGTCACTCTCTTATCAGAGGTATCCAGGGGCATCACTTTCGCGACCAGCTGTTTTTCTGTCCCTTCCTCAAGCGCAATATCAGAAAGGACTGTTTCCTCCATGGTTGCCGGATCAAATTCAATGATCTGTATGCTTTCCGGATGGGCAATGACAGTCACCGTGCAGGCATCCGCAAGCTGCCCGCTTTCCGTCAGGGCAACAATAATCGCCGTTCCTCCTTTCAGTGCCGTTACCAGTCCGTTTTCGTCAACTGACGCAACGAATTCATTATCAGATGACCATGTCACCTTCGTACTGATGGCATCTGCCGGCAGAACTTCTGCTGTAAGCTGGTATGTTTCACCTTTTTCCATCACCACATCTTTCTCGGAAATCGTTACGGAAGAAACTTCCGGTTTTATGATAACCTGATGCTCAGCAAAGACATCCGGATCAGAAACAGACCTTGCAGTAATCACAGCTGTTCCAGGCGCCACCGCAGTCATCTTTCCTTCATCATCGATAGCAGCGGTCTCCGGATGGTCACTTTCCCAGGTCACACTGCGATCATCCGCCTCTTCCGGCAGGACTGTGACCGTGAAGTTCACCTGGGTTCCCGGTATGCAGACTGTCGGTTCTGAGACATTGAACACCAGCGATGTCACATGGACGACCTCTTGCTCATCAGGAATATCAAAACAGTCAGTGTACTGGTAGTTGTCACTTCCCGGTCCGCTGTAAACCCAGTACCTCACCTGGTCATCGGTCGTTTTGATGCCATAGATTCGGCCTCTGTTCATTTCACTGTCTTCCAACGCATAGACCTTCCTGACTGTTCCGTCAGTTTTAATGAGGTATACACTGTCCTGCCGGGAGGCAAGGAACTGGTCATGATAAGAATCGAGTGATGTGAAATTGTCTGTCCAGGCACCTTCTCCATCCAGTTTATCCCATGTGCCGTTCAGTTCCGATGTCAGAACACGGTCTGTCCCGTCACTGTAGTCATGGACCCAGATTCCTGATGCAGGATCTTTCTTCGTATACGCGTAAAGCTTCCCGGCAGATGGGATCTTTGTCGTGCTGTCTTTCCACCAGTTCACCGGGTATTCTTCGAGTGCCAGCGTACTGTATACATTCTCGTCTTTCGTATTGAGCCAGTCTGTTGTACTGTGGCCTTCTTCACGCATTCCTTCTCTGCTTCTCAGGAAATTGGCGTGACCGCAGTACATGACATAGTTCTCGTCCTGATCATCCTTTACTGTATCAACATAATATGTCTTCCCACTGATCACCACGGCATTCCAGGCATGGCTGAGTTCAGGACTTCCGATAATGTCACATTCAATCCCGGCCTGGTTCAGCAGATATTTATATGCAAGCGCGTAACCGCGGCTCGTGGCTTCACCCATGACCAGCGCATCATAAATACTCCGGCTGTTCCCTGTCGTGTCAACTGCTGTCTCGGTCACGAGTACATCATGCAGGTACAGTGCTTTCTGTTCATCATTCCAGCTGCTGTCAATACCGGAGAGGATCCGGGAGATTCTTTCGTCAAACAAATCGATATCTGACTGTGTGTATCCGGGATACTGCAGAGTATATGTCCCGACATATGTAAAGTTTGTCGTATGGCTTCCTGTCCCGGTCACATAGAACAGCTGCGGATTATGGGTGATCAGGTAATAAAACACATAATCGCTGTCTTCTTCCGGGATCTGCAGGTCTGCGACATCCA
>DMBB01000359.1:1570-2536 GCA_003446295.1 Erysipelotrichaceae bacterium | reverse complement strand
TGTTATGCCTCTAATATATTGACCATAAGCTGCTCGTGTTGAATGTCTGCGGACAGCTCTTTATAATGTCCATTGCGTAGAAAGGAAAAGCTCTGAGGTGCATAGATTTCGCCGTCTTCACCTCAGAGCCATGGTTTTACCCATGCCTATGATAACAGAGAATTACCATCTCGAAAACAGCGAATCACAAACTTAGTTGTCATCAATGAATATCCAGACTGTCCTGTCTGCGGAAATGAACTTGGTTTTGCGTTTCATACTGTGAGGAAGCTGAAGACATATGGCGGTGTTTCCAGGAATTACGTGATCCCTGTATGCCGGTGCGGCGACGAGAACTGCTCATTCGGATTTGTACGTATACTGCCTGATATAATGACACCTCATAAGCACTACAGCACCGAGGTGATCGAGAATGTTGTCGATGAAGTATGCACATCCGAGACACTGCAGACTGAGGACTATCCGTGTGAATTGACAATGACCAGATGGAAGGCCTGGATTGCCGGAAATATCAATCACGTCGATGGTGTGCTGAAATCCATCGGCAGCCGGCTCTCTGAGTTTGGAACGGAGCTTCTGAATTCAAAGGTTTCATTGGTGGAACAGCTCCGTAAAGACGGCGAAGGATGGCTGGCTGTAATGAACCGCATAACGTGGAACTTCGGTATGCCTTTTTTGAATACGCGTCAGCTCAGGTCCGTTTCAACGGATTTGTTTTCTGTCTCTGACAATGATGTTTTAACCTTCCTTTGTAAGGAGGCAAACATTCGTGGAGAACAAAAAAGTAACAGACTGGCGGGAAAATATAGCTCTGATGCGGTTTCAGATCATTCAGCCGCTTCTGGATCTGACCCTTGATAAGGCCAAACGGATACAGATGCGCAGGAAGATCGCTGCGGATAATGACATTTCAGAGAAAACTATCACCCGCTGGGAAGAAGCGTTTTTTCAAAGCGGCTTCAGCGG
>DMBB01000359.1:0-1355 GCA_003446295.1 Erysipelotrichaceae bacterium | reverse complement strand
AACCCGGGGTATTGAAGCGCTCAACTCTGCAGCGCTATCTGTTTGAAGCAGGCCTTGGGGAAAGGCAGCTGAAGATGTACAGACAGGATGAACAGAGTACGATGACAAAGCGTTTCTGTAAACCGCACAGGATGATGTTGGTTCAGGCGGACATCAAATATGGCGTCGGTGTCATAGTCATGGCAGACGGAGAAAAGAGGACAGCCTATCTTTCCAGTATTATTGATGACCATTCCAGATACATCCTCTGGTCTGAATGGTATGAGTCACAGGATGAGTACTGTGTGGAGGATGTCTTCCGCAAGGCTGTTCTCAAACACGGTAAATTTGATAAGGCGTATACGGATAATGGATCCCAGTATATATCCCGGCAGCTTCAGACAAGCTGCGCCATGCTTGGCATTTCCCTGAAAAGAGCCCGTGTGAGGAGCGGAAAATCGAAAGGCAAGATAGAGAAATTCCATCAGGTCGTTGATTCATTCATCGCAGAAGTAAAACTGAAGAAGCCTGTGGAGACCACTGAACTGAACAGGTATTGGCAGATCTTCCTCAATGAGTACTATCATAAGAAACCTCATGACGGAATCAGGGAATACTACACAAGCAAGGGAATCACTGTGCCGGATGCAGGTATCACTCCTGAGCAGGAATGGAACCGAGATACAAGAGCACTTATATTTCTTGATTCAAAGACCGTAGGTGAAGCTTTCCTTCATCATGAAAAGCGCAATGTAGATAAAGGCGGCCTGATCAGTTATAAAGGCCGGAAATATGAAGCCGGAGCTCATCTGATCGGTGAACAGGTCATCATCGCTTTTGATCCGATGGATGACAGAACGATCATCGTATATCCGAAGAATTCATCTTCCTTTACCGCCAGCCCGGTACAGATCGGAGAATACTGTGTCAGGGAGATCCCTGTTCCCAGAGCTGTCGCGGAAGAACCTGTCACATCCAGATTTCTCGATGTTCTTGAGAAGAAACACAAGGAATCACAGAAGAAGCTGGCAGATGCCATTTCATACAGCGACTATGGAGACTGAATATGTATGAGAAAGAATTCGGAATGGAAAGAACACCATTTGTGAGAAATATCCCGCCTGAACAGCTTTATGAATCCCCAGCTATGAGAGAAGCACTGAGCCGTCTTCAGTTTGCGGCAGCCAGGCAGCTGTTTGCGGTAGTGACAGCTGATGCCGGCTGCGGAAAGTCCACGCTGCTGAGAAGATTCAATGAGAGCCTTCCCAAGGATAAATACCTTGTCATGTATGTATCCGACTCCAAATTGACACCGAAATGGCTGTACAAAGGACTTCTTGATCAGCTCGGGCTGGAAGCCGGTTTCTACAGAGGAG
>DMBB01000391.1 GCA_003446295.1 Erysipelotrichaceae bacterium | reverse complement strand
TTTTTTACCAGTGTGATTGTGTATTTCTTTTTTGGAACGCGGAGCGGATGAAACAGAAGCGGCCTGCACTGATATGCAGACCGTATCTTTTTATCGGGCAGATTGTTTCAGATGCTTCATGTGATTCAGCACATATGGTACTTCGAATAACAGCATGGCTGTCCAGCCGATACCGCTCGCAGCAGCGATGCCCTTGATGCCGATCCTGCCGGCAAGCAGGAAGGTACCGATGGTGCGCAGGGAGATCTGAATGAATGTACAGAGGATCGTAACAGGGATCTTTCCGACACCTCTGCAGTAACCCTGGAAACCGTTGGTAAAGCCGGGAAGTGTATAGATCCATGCCATGACGGAAAGATAGGCAGTGCCTTCACGAATGACTTCAGCGGTTCCGCTGCCTTTGATGAACAGGGATACGATCTGCGCCTTGAAGATCATTACGAGGATGCCGATCAGGATGCCGTAAGTGAATGCCATTGCAATGCCTGTGAAGAATCCTCTGCGGATGCGCTCCGGCTTATCTGCACCGCGGTTCTGGGCAATGCAGGTGGATATTGCCGAGGCAATCCCCTGTTCCGGAATCAGCGCAAAGCTGTCGACTCTGCTGACCGCATTGAATGCCGCAATCGTACTGACACCGAGCAGATCGACCTGTGACTGTATCAGGAGCTTGCCGATGGGCTGTACCGCCTGCTGCAGTGCGGAGGGCAGTCCGTAGTTCATAACACGTTTCAGCAATGCCGTATCTGTTTTCCACTCATCATTGCGGGGGATCAGATCCGGCATTTCTTTGATCATGCATCTGGCAGCCAGGAAAGCGGAGAATACCTGAGCAAATACCGTGGTCAGTGCGCTTGTTGTGATGCCAAGGTGGAATACACCCAGCAGGATCAGGTCAAGGACAATATTCAGGACCGAACAGATCGCCAGAAAGCGCAGCGGCCGTTTGGAATCGCCGACGCTTTTCATGGCAGAAGCCAGCGCATTATATATAAAGGTAAAAGGGACGCCGATAAAGGTGATCCTCTGGTAGATCGATGTAATCCGGAAGATATCTTCCGGAACAGCAAGCAGTCTCAGGATCATCGGTGTGAGCAGAATGCCCGGTACCGCGATCAGCAGACTCAGCAGGATCCCTGCTTTCAATACAGCAGACAGGGATTTGCGGAATGATGCCATATCCTTGGCACCGAAGCGTTCGCTCATAAAGATTCCCGCGCCGATGCACAAGCCTGAGATGGCCAGAATGACCAGATTCATGACCGGAGCTGCAATTCCTTCAGCAGCCAGCGCATCCTGTCCGATAAACCTTCCTGCAATCATGGAATCTGCCGCATTATAAGCAAGCTGGAGCCAGTTTGCCAGCAGCAAAGGTACAGCATAGCGCCATAAGTGTGAAAACAAAGAGCCTTCGGTCATATTCTGCATAAACTCAAAACCTCATGTATACGCTGAACATCTAATCATGAAACAGCAAAGAAAGCAAATCAAAAGATCCCGCAGTGAATGCAGGGATCTTTGAAGGGGCTGATCTGCAGCTTATACGCCGGAGTAAGCGGAGAAGCCGCCGTCGATCGGGAGTGTAACGCCGGTGATGAAGCTTGCGGCGTCATTGTTCAGCAGGAACAGAACTGCGCCTGCCAGTTCCTTTTCGCTGTCACCGAATCTTCCCATCGGTGTAGCAGCCAGGATCTTGCCTGTACGTGCTGTCGGTGTTCCGTCTGCGTTCCACAGCAGAGCTGCGTTCTGCTTCGTGGAGAAGAAGCCGGGTGCGATCGCATTGACACGGATGCCTGCTTTGGAGAAGTATACTGCCAGCCACTGTGTGAAGTTGGAAACAGCAGCTTTGGCACCGGAATATGCAGGAATCTTTGTCAGCGGTGTATATGCGTTCATGGAGGAGATGTTCAGGATGTTGCATCCTTCACGGCCTACCATCTGTCTTGCGAAAGCCTGTGTCGGGATCAGTGTTCCGATGAAGTTCAGGTTGAAGACAAATTCAACGCCGCTCTTGTCGAGATCGAAGAAGCTCTTTGTATCTGCTTCGATGTCGCCTGCTTCAAAATATTCTTTATCAGTTGTTGCGCGGGGGTTGTTTCCGCCTGCGCCGTTGAGCAGAATATCGCACGGTCCGAAGTCTTTCAGAACTTCATCTGCTACAGCATAGCAGACATCCTTGTCCAGAACATCGCATGCATATGCCTTGGCACATCCGCCTTCCGCATTGATTTCTTCCGCATACTTATTCGCGCTTTCATAGTTCCTGTCGAGCAGGGCAACCTTTGCGCCGGCTCTTGCAAGGACCTTAGCGAATGCGGAGCACAGAACTCCGCCTGCACCTGTAACTACTGCGACCTTACCGGTCAGATCTGTATTCAGTACATTCTTTTCCATGATCAGAATCCTCTCGTTTCTGCTTTTTCAATTGCTTCCCAAAGACCTTCGATGTAGCATGCGCCTAATGCTCTGTCATACAGACCATAGCCGGGCATTGCGACTTCGCCCCAGATCATTCTTCCGTGGTCGGGCCTGATCGGTCCGCTGAAGCCTGTTTCATACAATGCTCTGACGATCTCATACATATCGAATGTTCCGTCACTTGACAGATGGCATGCTTCCTCGAAGTTATCCGGTGTATGGAACTTCAGGTTGCGTACATGCGCGAAGTGAATTCTTCCCTTCAGCGCTCTGATCATATGCGGCAGATCGTTCTTCAGGCTTGTGCCGTAGCTTCCCGAGCAGAATGTTACACCATTGTGAACATCGTCGACTGCTTTCATCAGACGGAGGATCTTTTCTTCGCTTGTGATGATCCTGGGCAGTCCGAATACAGGCCATGCCGGATCATCCGGATGGATTGCCATCTTAATATCATATTCGTTGCATACCGGCATGATTGCCTTCAGAAAATACACCAGGTTATTGAACAATGTTTCTTCATCAATGTTCTTGTACAGTTCGAACAGCTCTTTGACATGTGCCATTCTTTCAGGTTCCCATCCGGGCATTACTGAACCGTTCATATCACCTGCGATGCTGTCAAACATCTTTTCGGGGATGAGGTTGTCAACTGCTTCCTGTGTATAAGCAAGTACTGTTGAACCGTCTTCTCTCTTTCTTGCCAGTTCTGTTCTTGTCCAGTCAAATACAGGCATGAAATTATAGCAGACAAGATGAATGTCTTCTTTGCCGAGGTTTCTGAGGCATTCGATGTATGTTGCAATGTCCTTGTCTCTGTCGGCTGTTCCTGCTTTGATGGCGTCGGATACATTGACGGATTCGATTCCGGCAATGTGAAGCCCTGCTGCTTCTACTTCTTCTTTTAATGCGTGGATCTCTTCCTGTGTCCAGAGGTCGCCGGGCTGTTTGTCATACAGCATTGTGATAACTCCAGTCACTCCGGGGATCTGTCTGATCTGTTCGAGTGTTACTGTGTCGTGTTTGGATCCGTACCAGCGTAATGTCATTTCCATGAGACTTACCATCCTTTCCTGGTTTATTTCTTACGGCTACATTGTCGTAGTTTTTTGATGGGATTCATATTGTGCGAATTGGTTATTACATTGCAAATGTTGTGCTATCATAGAAATGTGAAAAAGAACTATCGCTCGGAGTTCAACAGGCTCCAGAAAATGACAAAAGAGAACTATGAGATCTACTATTACAATGACTCTCATTTTCAGAGCGTTTCACCGCATGTGCATGATTATTATGAATTCTACTTTCCGGTGGCCGGGAAGATCGAAATGGAGATCGACGGAAAGCACACGCCGCTCAGCAGCCGCAGCGTCGTTGTAGTTCCGCCCGGTACGATCCATCGCGCAGTTACGGAGAATGATGAGCGCTCTTACTGCCGCTATGTTTTCTGGATCTCACCATCTTATTACCACAGGCTGAGCGGGCAGACCGAAGAGCTGTCCTATATTGTAAGACGCGCGGAATCGGACAGAAAATATATTTATCATTTCAGTGAGCATGAATACGCTCTGGTTCAGTCCAAGATCCTGCGGCTGATCGAGGAGGAAAGCACCAGCAGATACGGAAAGGGCGTGTTTGCCAGCATCATGATCTCTGATCTGATCATGACACTGAGCAGATTTGCCTATGAACAGGATCATCCGAGGCGCATGGAAAGGGAAGGCGATACGATCCAGGCGATGATCGGATATATTGACCGTCATCTGGATGAGGACCTTTCCCTGGAAAATCTCGGCGAACGGTTCTATATTTCCAAGTACTATGCAGCACATGAATTTAAAGAAAGAACCGGCATGTCAGTGCATCAGTATATTATCAAAAAGCGTCTGGAAAGGTGTGCCGATGAAATGAAGACCGGGAAAGCCGTCAGCCGTGTCTATGCGGACTGCGGTTTTACGGATTATTCTGCATTCTACAGAGCATTCAAAAAAGAATACAACCTGTCTCCGAAGGATTATCAGAAGGTCTATCTGCGTGACCCGATGTATCCGGACAAACAGAGAGATAACTGAGAATAATGCCGGAATGTTCCGGGCTGCAGCATAAACACAGAAAATGATGGCTTATGGATCCTCTTTCCTGAAGAAGATAAGCCATCATTTTATTGCTGTTCGGATCAATGACCTGTACCGTCATGGATACAGGCCTCGTTATTTCAATTATTAACGATATGAACTTTGAATCCGCCTACAGATTCTTTGAAATAAGCGAGCCTCAGATGTCCGCGTTCATCGTATCCGAAGGTGGACTCATCAAATTCATAGCCCAGTCCGCGATAGAATGCGTATGCACGTTCTGCAGAACTGACGCCGATCGCGATGTGGCCTTTTTCGCCGATCGTGCCGTCAGGTACGACTTCTACAAATTCACTGCCGAAGAAAGCAGTTGGAGCGACTCTGACTTTGCCCTGGAAAAGATCGGCATACTGATCGGCTGCGTCCCTGGCTTCACCGGAAGGGATGTTGACGCCGATATGCTTCAGTCTGATCTGCAGCATATTCAGGACTGCTTCACGTGTCAGCTTCTCGATCTCATCGAACTGGCCGTTTTTGATCAGTTCCTGCTTTACCATCCATGTTCCGCCGACCGCAAATACTTTCGGATCGTTCAGATAACTGTTCATATTGGCAGGATTGACACCGCCGGTCGGCAGGAATGTCATGTTTCTGTACGGACCGCAAAGTGCTTTGATGGTCTTGATGCCGCCAAGCTGCTCGGCAGGGAAGAACTTGACTGCCGACAGACCGAGTGAGATCGCCTGTTCGATCTCGGAAGCGGATGAAACACCCGGAATCACGGGTACGCCTTTCTTCTGGCAATAGCGTACGACTTCCGGATTCAGACCCGGAGCCACAATGAATTCAGCTCCTGCATCCAGCGCGGAGTCTACCTGATCTGTTGTAAGGACTGTTCCGGCACCTACGATCAGCTCCGGCCGCTGTGCTTTCATTGCTTTCATGGCATCATGTGCACAATCAGTGCGGTAAGTTACTTCTGCTGCCGGCAGGCCGCCTTTGCAGAGCGCATCAGCGAGCGGTGCGGCGTCTTCAGTACGGTCCAGGACGATTGCCGGGATGATGCCGATTCCGTATAAGCGTTTCATAACTGCTTCATAATTCATAAAATTCTCCTCCTACTATATAGGTACAGGGTGTAATACCTGACAACCAGCCAGGTCTACATCCTCTCATTGTTGAAACTGTTAGAATGGGATGGCATTGGTGTGACGCTATTCTCCTTGGACCATATTGCGTCCGTCGAAAAGCCAGTCAGCCGGCCACTCATTCGCAGTTGTTCGATTTAAGCAGGTTGAACCGTGTTCCATACATGCGTTCGTGTGATACCCCAGGAGATTGAATAAGCAATGAGAAATCGCTGGTACCATTGCACATACAATTTCAT
>DMBB01000007.1:1723-2855 GCA_003446295.1 Erysipelotrichaceae bacterium | reverse complement strand
CGATCATCATCTCCAGCCTTCCGCTCATGATCATGTATCCGTTCTTCCAGAAATACTTCGATAACGGAATCATGGCCGGCGCGATCAAGGGTTAACCAAAAAAACGATAATAATCGGAGAAAGAAAAAATCAAAAGGAGTCAACATGACAAATTTATTTAAAAAAGGCAGTGCTCTTATCCTCTCCATGACTACAGCAGCAGTCCTCCTCGCAGGCTGCGGCGGAGGCGGCGGTACTTCCGGCGGAGCTTCCGGCGGAGCTTCTGGCGGAACAGATGTCGATCCCGCTACTCTGGCTTTCCCTCTTGCTGAAAAAGCAGAGATCAACGGTCTGACAAACTTCCCTGCAGGAACTGAGTCCGAACCTAACAACCGTACGATCTTCAAGCGCCTTGAAGAAAAGACAAACGTACATGTTAACTGGAAGACGATCCAGTCCGACCAGTGGGGCGACAAGATCCAGCTTGAAATGTCCAATATCAAGACACTTCCTGACTTCGTCTTCAATGCCGGCTTCAGTGATACAGACCTGCTCAAATATGCTAAGCAGGGCGTTATCCTGAACCTTGAAGAATACATCGACAAATACATGCCGAACCTGCAGAAAGTCTTCGAGCAGGCTCCTGAATACAGAGCAATGTGCACAGACGCAGATGGTCACATCTGGGCTCTGCCCTGGATCGAACAGCTCGGTTATGAAAAGACAGCTATCCAGACGATCGATAACATGCCTTTCATCAATAAGAACTGGCTTGATTTCCTCGGACTTGAAGTTCCGACAACAGTTGATGAATTCGAACAGGTCCTGATCGCATTCCGCGACAACGCAGCTGATCTGAAGAAAGAATTCAACATTGACGGTGAAATCATTCCGATGTCCTTCATCATGAACGATGGCGGCCAGGACCCGATGTCTCTGGTTAACGGTTTCGGCGAAGGTATTGGCGATCCTGATAAGGGAAGACATATCGCAGTTACAGATGACAAGAAGGTTGTCTGCACAGCTACTCAGGAAGGCTTCAAGAAAGGTCTCGCTTATCTCCACAAGCTCTATGAAGAAAAGCTCATTGACCCTGAAGCATTCACACAGGAATGGTCCACATATGTAGCTAAGGGTAAGTCCGGACGTTATG
>DMBB01000007.1:0-1693 GCA_003446295.1 Erysipelotrichaceae bacterium | reverse complement strand
TCCGGACGTTATGGCGTCTGCTTCTCCTGGGACGTTGCAAACATTGCTCAGGTCTCCATGGATGACCTGATCGCCGGCAAGAGCTGGATCCCGCTGCCTATGCTGCAGGCTGATACAAAGAACCTCACTCCTGGCAACGGTTCCTTCACATCCGGTTTCGACAGAGGCCGCTGCGTAGTTACAGCTGTTGCTAAGAACCCTGCACTCGTTTGCGCATGGCTCGACCAGATGTATGATCCGATGCAGTCCCCGCAGAACAACTGGGGTACATACGGTGAAGATGATGACTTCGATATCTTCGAACTGAGTACAAATGCTGACGGTGAACCAATGCTGAAGCACTGCTGGCTCGGTGATGCTTCTCCTGTAGAAGTACGTGAAGCAGAAGCTGTTGGCGGACCGCTTGCAATTCTTGACTCCTACTATGACAAGTATGTAACATGCCCTGACGATGCTCAGTACAGACTTGACTGGATCAAAAACATTTACACACCTGATATGCATACAAAGTATGTTGTACCGAATGTCTTCATGACAACAGAGGACACAAAAGAACTCTCCAACCTGCAGGCTGATATCACTAAGTGCATCAACACTGCTAAGTCCGACTGGGTAATGAACGGATTCACAGACGCTGACTGGGATCAGCTCCAGAAAGATCTTGAAAGCTATCAGCTGCCTAAATTCCTGTCCATTTATCAGAAATACATTGACGAATACTACAAATAATTTAAACTAGAATAAATTGAGATATCCGCTCTGCAAAGGGCGGATATCTCATGCTTGAAACAGGAGTAAAAAAGAGATTATGACAAGTCAGATATTAAATGAAGCAAGAAATTATGAAATGACAGAAGGAGAATTACTCCCGGCAGAGACAAGGCCCCTGTTTCATTTAACGCCTAAAATCGGATGGATGAACGATCCGAACGGCTTTTCGCAGTACAACGGTGCATATCATCTGTTCTTTCAGTATTACCCTTATCAGAAAAAATGGGGCCCTATGCATTGGGGACATGCGGTATCCAAGGATTTTCTCAGATGGGAATATCTTCCTTGTGCTATTGCGCCTGATACACAGCCGGATTCCGGCGGATGCTTCTCAGGAAGTGCCGAGACGATGGATGACGGCAGACAGATACTGATGTACACCGGCGTCATCAAAATCTCAGACCTTGATGAAGAAAACTTTATTCAGACACAGTGTGTTGCATTCGGTGACGGAGTTGACTATCAGAAATATGAAGGCAATCCTGTGATCGGTCATTCTGACATTCCGGAAGGACTCAGTAAGTATGATTTCCGCGATCCGAAAGTCTGGCGTGAAAAGGATGGAACGTTCCGCTGCGTTGTCGGTGCATGTACTGCAGATCGGGACAAAAAAGGCCGTATCCTTTACTTCAGAAGCAATGATGGGCTGAAATGGGAATTTGTCAGTATTCTCGCAGAAAACGACGGTACATTAGGCGCTATGTGGGAATGCCCTGATTTCTTTGAACTTGACGGCAAATATATCCTGATGGTCAATCCCCAGGATGTACTGCAGAATGATCAGTTCAACTGCGGCAACGTATCCGTTGCTATGGTTGGTACATTTGATCCTGAAACAGGAAAATTCACGAAAGAACATGCACAGCTCGTCGACCATGGAATTGACTTCTATGCTACTCAGACACTGCTCAGCAGTGATGGC
>DMBB01000136.1 GCA_003446295.1 Erysipelotrichaceae bacterium | reverse complement strand
TACTGCATGCACTGCGGTACAAAGCTGATCAGAAAATACCTGCAGGATGAGGGTGATATCCCGTTCTGCACGACCTGCAATGAATTCCGCTTCCCTGTCTTCAATACCGCTGTATCGATGATCGTAACGGATGAAACGAACGACAGGATCCTGATGATCCGTCAGTACGGAGGAGATGAGTATATCCTGGTGGCAGGATACATCAATAAAGGCGAGGATGCAGAGGACGCTGCAGTCCGTGAAGTCAAGGAGGAAATGGACCTTGATGTGGTAGGCGTACACTTCAACCACAGCCATTACTTTGCCCCGTCCAATACACTGATGCTGAACTTTACCGTCACAGTCGAAGGACAGCAGCCGCATCCCAACCGTGAGGTCGATTCCTGGAAATGGTTCAGCAAAGAAGACGCAAAGAAATATATCAGAAAGAACAGCCTGGCCAAAGCGTTCCTGCTGGGATATCTGGATGGGGAATATCATTTCCCGGACGATCCTGCAAAACCTTATAAATAAACCGGCTGATCATTCCGAAAGTCATGGGACATACCTTGTCTCATTGCTCGAATCGATGCATATGCTCACTTTGTGTCCTGTACGGACATGCCGGCAGCCATTACTCTGAAGTCAGAAAGGAGGTCATCGGACGATGGATCTTATGAAAATCGGAACGTTCCTTCAGGAACTCAGAAAAGAAAAAGGATTGACCCAGGAACAGCTGGCAGAGCAGCTCGGCGTTGCCCGGCGGACAGTATCCCGCTGGGAGACCGGTGCCAATATGCCGGACCTGGATATCCTGGTAGAACTCTCAGATCTGTACGCTGTTGATCTCCGTGAGATCCTGAACGGAGAAAGGGAGCGTGAGCATATGAACGAAGAATTAAAGGAAACAGTACTTCAGGTAGCAGATTACAGCAGCGAGGAAAAGGCAAGACTGATGCAGAGGATGCACTGGCTGTTTATTGCCGGACTGATCGGATTTACAGCATTTCTGGTGACCGTGCTGCTGGAACTGGACACAACAGCCCCGTATGAATTCATCGGAAGCTGCGGACTTGGCATGGCGTATGGAATGATCATTGTAGGCGTGATCTTTACAAGCAGATATGCCGCAAAGATCCGGGAAACCAAACTGCGCATCCTGCGCGGCCTCAAAAAATGACGGACCGATCTCCTTCCTGGACCGGCTGAAACAGCTGATCAGGAAGGATTTTTATATTATTTTGTTACGATTCATCATCTCTGTTCGTGTATCAGTCAGAAGGGGGAACAATGGAAGAACGTGAATTTAACCGGCAATATGAGAAGCTTCATGACACGGTATATCGCATTGCGTTTACTTATGTAAAGAACACGGATGATGCTTTGGATATCGTGCAGGATGTGATGCTCAGACTGTACCGGTATGAAGGAGTGTTTTCGGACGATACGCACTGCAGGCAATGGGTGATCCGGGTGACGATCAACCGGGCAAAGGACCTGCTGAGATCGTCATGGCTGAAAAAAAGACAGGAAGCTGATCTTAGCATGATCCCTGCGGTCTCTCCGGAACAGCGGGATATTCTGTCGGCACTGCTGGATCTGCCCGGTAAATACAGATCTGTGATCGTGCTGCATTATTTCGAAGGCTATTCCTATGCCGAGACTGCAGGACTGCTGAAGATCACGGAAGGTGCAGCGAAAATGCGTGCGAAACGCGGCAGGGAACTGCTGAAGCACATATGGACGGAAGGAGATGAAACAGATGAATCAGAATGATCTGAAAGAAGCATATACCTCTATTGCAATGACCGAACAGCAGAACAGGGAAGTTCTGTCGTATGTCAGATCCGGACCTGCTGTGAAAAGTACACTTTACAGAAAGCTGGGATTGGCGTTTGCTGTGATGATGCTGTTTATGATACCCGGTATACGGGTCAGGGCATCACAATTGCTGGAAAAACTGCAGTATACACTGTTCTCAGACAGCGGGGAACAGCTTCCGGTAACGATGGAGAATCAGGAAGTGACATATCACCCGTCACTCCCGGCAAAATTCGATTCCCTGACAGATGCGGAAACGGCGTTCGGGATCGATCTGCTGGATTCTTCTGACAGAACATGCGTAAGGACAGGGAAACTGGTGCACTATTATCCGATGATCGTCTATGACAAGCAGCAGCACGATCATATCTGCGGCATGTCATTCCAGGACTTTGCCTATGTGACCGGGGATCTCAAAGGATTTAAGGTCCTGCCGCCGGGATCAGATACCACGGAAACGGAATTCCGTTATAAGAAGGGAAAGTCATACGGTTCGCCGATCGCACTGCAGATCCGTATGGTGACAGACGCTGATACGGCAGAAGCGGCGGGTCTAGTGATCGGCACGGAGATCAATGTACAGGAGCCGCATCATTATTCAGAAAATGAATCAACAGAGATCTATCACATTTCCGGGATCGATGCGGATGCGATGATCGTATCGACACGCAATGTATCCATGGCGGGTATGGGTCCTGCCCTTTGGGAAGCACCCAATCCGGGCATTGACCATATCACAACAGCATATCTTTCCTACGAAGGAATCGAATATACATATTTCGGTGATGTTTCGGAAGACACGATGAAGGCATTCCTTGAGACACTGCGGTGATCAGTGAAAAAAGATTCAGAACAGTTGACAGATCGACTGTTCTTTTTCAGACAGGGCTGAAAAATGCAGATGGACAGCGGCATTTTTGAATGCCTGTTCAATGCATGAGCGGGCATTTTGAGGTAATATATTAATGAAAGTTGAGGACTTGAAAATGAGTAATCTGGAACGTGTTTGCGAGTACCTGAAAAATGCGGGTACCTATTATCTGGCGACGGTTGACGGGGATCAGCCTCGCGTCAGACCGTTTGGCACGGCACATATTTTTGAAGGAAAACTGTATATTCAGACAGGACTGAAAAAGGACTGCGCAAAGCAGCTGCTTGCCAATCCGAAGGCAGAGATCTCTGCAATGGGAAAAGATGGTACATGGATCCGCGTATGCGGCAGACTTGTACTGGATGAGAGGATCGAAGCGCAGGAATCCATGCTGGAAGATTATCCGAGCCTTAAGAGAATGTACCAGGCAGGTGACGGCAATACAGCAGTATTCTGCTTTGAGGAAGGAAAAGCAGTGATTTCCAGCTTTACAGCTGCTCCTGTCGAACTTGAATTCTGATGCAGGTCAATGAGCTGATTCACGGCTTCCGGGTCGGACGGATCCGTGGAGTCCCTGATTGCGGCGGGGTCCTGTATGAAATGGAACATGAAAAATCAGGTGCCAGGCTGCTGTGGCTTGAACGCGAAGATCAAAACATGACATTTGCGATCACATTTCAGACCACACCGACTGATGACACCGGAGTTTTTCATATACTCGAACATTCCGTACTCAACGGATCGGAGAAATACCCTGTCAGGGAACCGTTTGTCGATCTGCTGAAAAGCAGTATGCAGACGTTCCTGAACGCAATGACATATCCGGACAAAACAATGTATCCTGTATCATCCAGAAACAGGAAGGATTTCATGAACCTGACTTCTGTCTACCTGGACGCGGTATTCCGTCCCAGGATCTATCAGGAGCCGAATATCTTCCGCCAGGAAGGATGGCATTATGAAATCCGTAATCCGAAGGATGCGCCTGCGTATAAAGGTGTCGTACACAGTGAAATGAAGGGATCCTTCTCTTCTGTTGACACAGTCATTGTGAATGAACTGAACAGACTGCTGTATCCGGATAACTGCTATCAGTATGTTTCCGGAGGCGATCCTGAATGCATCACTGACCTGACGTATGAGCAGTTCCTGGAAACGCACAGGAAATATTATCATCCGTCCAACAGCAGGATCATTTTGGACGGCAGTGTGGATATCGATGAAATGCTTGCATTCATTGATAATGAATATCTGTCAAAATACGACAGGATCGATCCGGCACCTCCGATCAGGCTTCAGGAACCGGTGAAGGCAAGTTCTTCCGTGATCCCGTATGAGGTCGGAGAAGATGAGGGTCAGGAAAACATGGTTCATGTTGCATTGGCAAAGATCATCAGCAGATATGATGATCTCCAGCAGAATGCCGCATGGAGCGTACTGTCCCAGATTCTGGTCGGCACGAATGAATCGCCCTTCAAAAAGGCAGTCATCGATGCAGGACTCGGACAGGATGTTGAACTTGAACTGTATGACGGGATCCAGCAGCCCTGGGCAGTCCTTGTCATACGGAACACAGATGAAGAAAAAGCAGATCAGGCTGTTCAGGCAGTCATTGATATTACAAGAAAGACAGTTGAAAATGGGCTGGACCATGAAGAGATCCTTGCGTCCTTGAACCAGCTGCAGTTCCAGTATCTGGAACCAAGAGAACCGGCAGGTCTGATCTATGCGTCATCCGCCTTGAATTCCTGGCTGTATGACGGAGACCCGATGCTGTATCTCAATGCCAATTATGTGTTTGATGAGCTCAGGGAAAAACTGAAGGAAGGCTATTTTGAGCAGCTGCTCAGTGATTTCCTGCTTGATGAAGAACATCAGGTCAGGGTAACAGCAGTACCGGATCCTTCATTGGCGGAAAAGCGTGCACAGAAAGAAGCCGAAAAACTGGAACGTGCTGCTGAAACATGGGATGAAGAAACAATAAACCGTCTGGTGCGTGAAAATCTCGTGCTTGATGAATGGCAGAATACGGAAGATACACCGGAACAGAAGGCGACGCTTCCTTCACTGAAACTGGAGGATATCGATACTGATTTCCGTGAACTGACGCCTGAAAAAATCACGGAGTATCATGGTGCACAGATCCTGAGTTATCCGGCGGAACGCTCCGGAATCGTTTATCTGAATCTCTACTTCTCGCTTGCGGGCGTCAAGATCAATGAGCTTCCGGCTGTCAATTTCTTTGCGGGACTGTTCCGCAGTCTGCCGACAGAGAACTATTC
>DMBB01000319.1 GCA_003446295.1 Erysipelotrichaceae bacterium | reverse complement strand
GCCGCATGCCAGACATACCAGAAGGAAAAATATACGCAGAGAAGCGCTCTGGAATACTTTGAAACAAGACCTGACAAAAACTATATGCATGAGAATACAAGAAACCTGCTGCGCACATTGCTGACACTGGTTGCGGATATCGGTGAGGAACAGGCATTTGCAGTCATACGGAAATCGATCAGGGACGGGATCCCTGTCAAACCATAAAGGACTTCGTGTCCTTTTTTTCGTGATGCATTCAGCAAATACAGTTTATGTTGTTTTCCGACAGCAAAAAGAGACTTCACGTGGAGGTCTCTTTCTGTTATTTGCAGTGATGTTCAGTCCTGATTACTGATTGAATTCAGTATTTGACTTTTTGACGATGACATCATGTGCGCCGCCTTCTACGATCGAAGTAGCGGAAACAAGCGTCAGCTTGGCTTTCTGCTGGAGTTCAGGAATCGTGAGTGCTCCGCAGTTGCACATCGTCGATTTGACCTTGCTGGTCGTCAGAAGAACGTTGTCCTTCAGCATTCCGGCATAAGGTACGTAGGAGTCAACGCCTTCTTCAAAGGAAAGCTTGGAGCCCTGACCAAGATCATATCTCTGCCAGTTGCGTGCACGGTTGGAACCTTCGCCCCAATATTCCTTGACATATGAACCGTTCACGAGCACTTTTGCACCAGGTGCTTCTTCCATTCTGGAGAAGTATCTTCCCAGCATGACAAAGTCAGCGCCCATTGCAAGAGCCAGTGCAATGTGATAGTCATAGACGATACCGCCGTCTGAGCAGATCGGTACATAAATGCCTGTCTCTTCAAAGTACTTGTCTCTTGCGGCAGCAACCTCAATGACTGCTGTTGCCTGACCGCGTCCGATACCTTTTGTTTCACGGGTAATGCAGATACTGCCGCCGCCGATACCGATCTTGACAAAGTCAGCTCCTGCATCTGCAAGGAAACGGAATCCTTCTTCATCAACGACATTTCCGGCACCGATCTTGACGGTATCACCGTACTGTTCACGCACCCATTTCAGTGTGTTTGCCTGCCAGCATGTATATCCTTCACTGGAGTCGATTACAAGGCAGTCAACACCTGCTTCAACAAGTGCAGGTACACGCTCCTTATAGTCACGTGTATTGATGCCTGCGCCGACCATGAAGCGTTTCTCTTCATCAAGCAGTTCATTCGGGTTTTCTTTATGAGAATCGTAGTCCTTGCGGAATACGAGATACTGCAGATGGTCATCATCATCAACGATCGGCAGAGCGTTGAGTTTATGATCCCAGATGATATCGTTGCAGTCGCTCAGAGAATGGTGTGTGCTGCCTACGATCAGATGTTCACGCTTTGTCATGAAATCCTTTGCTTTCGCAGTCAGATCGAATCTGCTGATACGGTAGTCACGGGAAGTAACGATGCCCAGCAGTTTTCCGTTTGCTGTACCGTCATCTGTAACAGCCATTGTTGAATGTCCGGTCACTTTCAGAAGTTCCAGGATCTCTCCAAGTGTTGTTTCAGGAGTTATATTGGAATCACTGACAACAAAGCCTGCTTTATAATTTTTTACCTTGGCAACCATAGCAGCCTGTGAGGCGATCGATTGCGATCCAAAGATGAATGACATACCTCCCTCTTTGGCGAGCGCGATGCCGAGCCTGTCTCCTGAAACAGACTGCATAACAGCACTGACCATGGGGATATTCAGAGTTATCGGTGATTTTTCACCCTTTTTAAAGCGTACAAGGGGTGTTTTCAATGATACATTGGCGGGAATGTTTTCTTCTCCTGTATATCCGGGAATCAGAAGATATTCGCTGAATGTATGTGATGGTTCATTGAAATACTTGGCCATTTTCCGGAACCTCCTTTGGTTTCGGTTATTATAGGCAAAAACACGGTTAAAGTAAAGCCATAGTCGTGCTATAATTTTGCGAAGTGAGGTGGATTATGAAATTGAAGAACAGTTTCTTTTATACATTAAGAGAAGATGTGCGTGATGAGGATTCTGTTTCCAGCAATCTGCTGGTCAGAGGCGGTTTCATCAAAAAGAGCTCAGCAGGCGTCTATATGATGATGCCGATGGGCGTGAAAGTACTGAACCGCATCGAAGCTGTCATCCGTGAAGAAATGGATGCTACAGGAGCACAGGAGCTTGTCATGCCTGCCCTGATCCCGGAGGATGTCTATGTTGCAAGCGGACGCCGTGAAGGATTCGGCAGCAGCATGTTCTCCCTGAAAGACAGAAAAGGACAGGACTATGTACTTGGTCCTACACATGAAGAATTGTTTGCGTCAGCCGCAAAGATGAAGATCCGTTCCTATAAGGATATGCCCTTCGCGCTGTATCAGATGCAGACAAAATTCCGTGACGAGCCCAGACCCAGATACGGTCTGATCAGAGTCCGTGAATTTGTCATGAAGGATTCCTATACATTCGACAAGGATGAGGCAGGTCTTGATGAGGCTTATCAGAAGCAGTTCAATGCCTATAAGAACATCATGAACAGGCTGAAGCTCAACTACAGGATCGTACGTGCCGACACAGGTGTCATGGGAGGTCTTCTTTCCGAAGAATTCCAGGCCATCACAGCGATCGGTGAAGATATCCTCGTCCTGTGCGATTCATGTGATCTTTCCAGCAACATTGAAGTAGCCCCTGCTGTTCCTGAGAAGCCGGAACCGACAGACGTCAAAGAGAGTGTAACGTTAGTTGAAACACCTCATTCCAGAACGATCGAGGAAGTTACGGATTTCCTGAAGAAAGACGCACTCAGCTTCGTCAAGACACTGATCTACTGCGTCGATGGAAAGCCTTATGCTGTTATGGTCAGAGGTGACCGTGACGTGAACGAAACAAAGCTCAGAAAGCTGCTGAATGCTTCAGAAGTAGATCTGGCAGAACCTGAGATGGTCATGGCTGCGACTGGTGCTGAGGTAGGCTTCGCGGGTCCGATCGGCATCAAATGCCCTCTGATCGCTGATACGGAAGTCACATATATGCAGAACTTCATCGTCGGCGCAAATAAGACAGGCTATCACTATACAGGCGTCAATCAGGAAGATATCAAGCCTGATTTTGTAGGTGATGTCAGAAATATCAGCGAAGGAGACATCTGCCCTGTCTGCGGCGGACGCATTCATTTCGCACACGGCATTGAAGTCGGCAATACATTCAAGCTCGGCACAAAATACAGCAAGGCAATGGGCCTGCAGTATCTTGACCAGAACAACAAGCT
>DMBB01000395.1 GCA_003446295.1 Erysipelotrichaceae bacterium | reverse complement strand
CGGATCACAGCAGTCATACAGCCAGACACCAGGCAGTGACAAAACAGATCCGGCTGATCGGATCAAAGGAAGAAGACATCGATGATCTGACCTCACTGCTGTGCAATCCGGCAGAGGGCATCGGTTTGGTCATCGCTGACTATGCCGCCAAAGGCATACAGCCCGGACGCGTGATCGATCTTCTGAGCAAAGGCAGCGCACTGCTTTTGCGGCGTGAATATGAACTGGGACAGATCAGAGAAGGATATCTGGCAGATCTTTGTATCTGCGATCATGATCTGGAAACACAATATGAACAGGCGAACGTACTGATGACATTTGTCGGCGGGGAACAGGTATGAAATGCCGTAAGATCAGAAGGAAAGACATTGAAACATGTCTGAACTGGTATAACTACTACATTGAAAACAGCACTGCCACTTTCGAAACAGAACCGCTGAGCCTGCAGGAGTTTGCCTCCCGCGTTGAACAGATCACTGCCCGTTATCCATGGATCGTCATGGAAACCGAGGAAGGGATCGTCGGTTATGCATACCTGAGTCCGTTCATGACACGCAGCGCGTATGACTGGACAGCGGAAGTGTCCCTGTATCTTGATCAAAAACAGCGTTATCACGGCTACGGAAAGCTCCTGTTTGAAGAAATCATCAGGATCGCCAGGGAGGAAGGCTACCGCAATCTGATCTCCGTGATCACTTCGGAAAACAAGCCCTCCATTTCCATGCATGATGCCCTTGGCTTCGTGAAATCAGGTGAATACCCGTCGTTCGGCTTCAAGTTCGGCAGATGGCTCGGCGTTTCCTGCTATACAAAAGTGATCAATGAAACGGTTGACGGATCGCACAGTCCGTTCTCTGCGAAATGGAGCATTGACGCATGAGCAGAGCTGTATTGGCTGCAGTACAGCTGACCAATGATACAGCCTTTGCCTCACGCTTTGAAGAATGCAGAAGACTGTGCGAGGCATGCGGGATTGAAGTCGCTGGAGAGATCGTTCAGAAATCACGCTCTCTGGATCCTAAGACCGCATTCCGCCAGGGAAAGATCGAAGAACTGGCGAACATGACAAAAGCCCTGGAAGCAGACTGTGTTATTTTCGGCTCCCAGCTGTCCATCGCAGCCTCGGCCAGACTGAGCGCAGCCTGCGGGGTTCCTGTCAAAGACCGCACAGCACTCATTCTGGATATCTTTTCACTGCGGGCAAGAAGTGCCCAGGCCAAGATGCAGGTAGAGCTGGCAAGACTGGAATATGCAATGCCGGCACTGATCCGGGATGTGGATGAAGCGGAAACGCACCAGCGAGGCGGCTCAGCCGTCAACAGAGGTGCCGGTGAAACAAGGGCAGCCGGACTGCGCAGAAAATATCAGAACCGGATCACCGAGCTGAAGAAGCGCCTGGCTTCCATTGAAAAGCGTGACCATCAGGCATCCAATCACCGCAACAAATCCGGTCTCAAGCGTGCCGCTCTTGCAGGCTATACGAATGCCGGCAAGAGCTCACTGCTCAACAGCATCATGAAGCATACCGGCTCTCAGGCCGGCACGGCTGAAGAAAAGGATATGCTGTTTGCGACACTGGATACGTCAATACGCAGGATCGACTATGACAGCCACGCATTCTACCTGTATGACACGGTCGGCTTTGTATCGGATCTGCCGCACGGTCTGGTCGAAGCATTCCGCAGTACATTGTCTGCTGTAACGGACGCCGACCTGATCATCGAAGTGATCGACGGGTCAGATCCCGAGTGGCAGACACATGTCAGGGTGACAGAAGACACACTGAATCAGATCGGTGCCGGTGACATCGAGGTGCTCAGGGTTTTCAATAAGATCGACCTGTGTGATCACAGTGAATTTGCCCAGGCAATGTGCGTCAGCTGCCGCACAGGTGAGGGCATTGAAGAACTGACGGAGGAGATCATTGCCCGGCTGTATCCGGAAGAGATCACGATCCACTGCCTGATCCCTTATGAGCGTATGGCTATGATCCGCAACAATCTGTCATTGCGCATCAATATACTGGAAAGCTATGAAGATGGTATGATGACTGAGATCAGCGGTGAGCGCGTCAGAGCGCTGCCGTTTATGAAATATCAGATGGAGGAAACTGATTATGAATACCGTATGGGACAAATTAAACAATGAAGAAAAACAACAGCTGAACGAATTCAACGAAAGCTATCGTCAGATCCTTTCCGCTGCCAAGACAGAACGTGAGTTCGTTGTGGAAGCAGTGAAGCTTGCTGAAGCTGCAGGCTACCGCAGTCTTGCAGAGATCAGGGAACCGCTGAAAACAGGCGACAAGGTATATGCCGTCAACCGCGGAAAGAACCTGTGCATGTTTATGATCGGTGAAGAACCGCTCACAAGCGGCATGAACATTCTCGGCGCGCATATCGATTCACCGCGTCTGGATCTCAAGCAGCACCCGCTGTTTGAAATGGACGGCATTGCGCTGCTCGATACGCATTATTACGGCGGCATCAAAAAGTACCAGTGGGTCGCAAGACCGATGGCACTGCATGGCGTTGTATGCAAGACAGACGGAACATGCGTACCTGTGGTTGTCGGAGAAGATCCGGCAGATCCGGTCGTCGGCATTTCCGATCTGCTGATCCATCTGTCTGCAGAACAGCTCAAGAAAACAGCTTCTGTTGTCGTGGAAGGTGAGAAGCTCGATGTAACAGTCGGCACGATCCCTGTACAGTCAGAAGAAAAGGATGCGGTCAAGAAGTACATCCTCGGCATCCTGAAAGAAAAGTATGACATTGAAGAAGATGACTTCGTATCAGCAGAGATCGAAGTTGTTCCGGCAGGTGAAGCAAGAGATTATGGCCTTGATCGTTCCATGATCATGGGATACGGACATGACGACAGAGTCTGCGCATATACAAGCCTGCGCGCAATGCTGGATTCAGAACCGCAGAAGCGCACTTCCTGCTGCATCCTGGTGGACAAGGAAGAGATCGGAAGCGTCGGTGCGACAGGCATGCAGTCCTCATTCTTCCGTGATACAGTCATCCGCATGCTCGCACTGAACGGAAAGACATCCATGCTGGACATCATTGACACAATGACGAATTCAAAGATGCTGTCAAGCGATGTATCCGCTGCATTTGATCCCCTGTATCCGGAGGTCATGGAAACAAAGAACAGCTGCTATTTCGGAAAGGGCATCGTCTTCAACAAGTATACAGGCAGAGGCGGCAAGTCCGGTTCCAATGACGCTGCACCCGAATTCATCGCAAAGGTCAGAGCAGCCATGTCAGCGGACAATGTCATGTTCCAGACTGCAGAGATCGGCAAGGTAGATGCAGGCGGCGGCGGAACGATCGCATATATCCTGGGCAACATGAATATGGACGTGCTGGACGCAGGCATTCCCGTACAGAATATGCACGCACCTTGCGAAGTCGTCAGCAAAGCTGATGTCTGGGAAGGATACCGCGCATACAAGGCATTCATCAAGCATGTCGGCTGATCATAT
>DMBB01000133.1 GCA_003446295.1 Erysipelotrichaceae bacterium | reverse complement strand
TGACATTGGTCGGAATATAGGCAGAAATATCGCCTGCCTGGGTTTCAATGATCGGAAGTGCTGTCAGCGAACCGCCGCCCAGTTCATCCGATAATTTAGCTGCTCTTTCCAGAAGACGGGAATGGAGATAGAAGACATCACCCGGATAAGCTTCTCTTCCGGGAGGACGCTTCAGAAGCAGGGACATTGTTCTGTACGCAACTGCGTGCTTGGAAAGATCGTCATAAACGATCAGAACATCCTTGCCGCTGTCCATCCATTCTTCACCGATCGCACAGCCGGAATACGGCGCAATGTACTGCAGCGGAGCGGATTCACTCGCTGAAGCATTGACGATCGTTGTGTATTCAAGCGCTTCGTTTTCACGCAGTTTCTGCACAAGACGGGCAACCGTACTTTCCTTCTGTCCGATTGCGACGTAGATGCAGTTTACGTTCTTGCCTTTCTGGTTGATGATCGTATCGGCTGCGATGGCAGTTTTACCTGTTTCACGGTCGCCTATGATCAGCTCACGCTGACCCTTACCGATCGGAATCATCGTGTCGATGATCTTGAGACCTGTCATAAGCGGCTGGTATACGGAACGTCTTGTCATGACACCAGGAGCCACTCTTTCAATAGCTCTGGTTTTGTCTGTCTTGATTTCACCTTTTCCGTCGATCGGCTGACCGAGTGCGTTGACAACACGGCCAAGCAGCGCATCGCCTACCGGCACCTCAACAATACGTCCTGTACGGCGAACTTCATCACCTTCACGGATCAGCGTATCATTACCGAGAAGAACAGCACCGATATGATCTTCCTCAAGATTCAGCACCATCCCCATTACACCATGCGGGAACTCCAGAAGTTCCGACGACATAGCTTTATCAATTCCCTGGACCATGGCAATTCCGTCACCGACACTGATGACATATCCGACATCATCGGAATGGATCTTCTGGTCGTAGTTGCGGATCTGCTCCTTTAACAGAGCACTGATCTCTTCCGGCCTGATTTCTTTCATGCCTGTCCTCCTCCTTTCAGCAGCGAAGCTTTCATTTCTTCAAGCTTATGTTTCATTGTTACGTCCGTAACATTATTACCTACTACAACTTTGATGCCTGCTATCAGGCTTTCGTCGATACGGTTCTTCAGTACAACCGTTCTGCCTGTCTTTGTTTCAAGTGCTTTGCGGATTCTCTCCAGATCGGTATCCTGCAGCTTTCTGGCGGAATATACCAGTGCTTCCTGAATCCCAAGCTCATCATTTGCTTTGTGCACGATGGCCTTCAGGATATCCTTGAGGCTGTATATTCTCCCCTTATCGATCAGAAGCTTCATAAAATTGACCATGTCTTTATCAAAGACAGGTCCGAATACGTTCTGGATCAGATCTTTCTTTTCAGCTGAAGTAATCTTAACCGCACGGAAAAAACCAATCAGTTCAGGACTGGTTTCCAGTACCTGTGACAGATTCTCTGCTTCTTCCTTCAGTTCCCTGACGGTATTCTTTTCCCGTGCCAGAGAAAATATGGCTTCCGCATAACGCTCCGCAAGCTCATTCATTTCCGGTTACTTCCTTTACGAATGCATCAATCGCTTCACGGTCCATGTCTTCATTGCTCTTGTCACGGATCAGCTTTTCAGCAGCCGTCATAGCAACTTCGACCATTTCCTTCTGCATGGACTGATACATTTCCTGCCGTTCTGCATCCATCTGTTCCTGCGCTCTGCGGCGTGCCGCTTCTGCTTCTCTGCCGGCCTGCTGCAGGATTGCCTCTTTTTCCGTCTTGGCTTCCTTTACAGCAGCGCTGACAATTTCCTCAGACTTCACAGAGGCATTACTCAGCTGTACAGCAGCCTTTTCGCGGTCGCTGAAAGCGGCTTGTTTTGCCTGCTCACTTTCCGCCAGATCGGACTGCATTTTCTCTGCGCGTTTTCCCAGGAAATTCTTGACGGATCCCCACAGGAAATATTTCATGAGCAAAAACAGGACCAATGTACTGCACAGCTGTACCAGCATGGTCACCGGGTTCGGGACCAACTGTCCAACAATGTCAACATCAATCATTCAGAACACCTGATATTAATAGACGAACATCAGCAGAATGGATACAAGCAGTCCGTAAATAGCACAGGTTTCAGAAAGAGCGATACCAAGGATCATTGTGCTGCGGATCCTGGATTCTGCTTCAGGGTTTTTACCGATTGCGTCGCAGGCATGAGCAGCGACCTCACCTTCGCCTCGGCCGGTCATCATACCGGTCATAACTGCCAGGCCGGCACCGATTGCGATTAAACCTTTGTTGATATCCATAAGTTTCTCCTCCTCTTATGATTCTTTCTTTATTTCTTCCGGAATATCATTTCCGATCAGAACAACAGTAAGTGTGACAAAGACCAGGGTCTGGATAAAGCCAGAGAACAGGTCGAAATATGCATGCAGCAGAGGTGTCAGGACAGGTGCTACGAAGTTGAATACACTCGATGCCCCGAACCATCCTGCGATCGTATTTGAGAGATACTGTGAGAAGCTGTAGATCAGCTGCATCATGATGCCGCCGCACAGGATGTTGCCGAAAAGACGGAGCGACATGGAAACCATGGTGGAGAATTTGCCGAAGATGTTCATCGGCAGCATCACCGCAATCGGTTCCAGGAAGGAATGCAGATAACCCTTGATGCCTCCGTATTTCAGTTCCACGTACTGGATCAGCACCCATGTGATGACAGACAGCAGCAGCGTAACACTCAGGTTCGATGTCGGTGAGGACAGTCCGAACAGAGAGATAATATTAGATAAGAAGATATAGACCCACAATACACAGATATACGGTGTCAGTTTGTCGGCTCTCTTTTCACCGACGTTGCTCTTTACCATGTTGTGTACGGATTCCAGACCGAGGATGATCGGTACGATAATACCTTTCGGTTCAGCCAGCGGATCCGCTTTGTCCAGCTTTTTGGAAAAGAGAACGATTAAAACACCGATAATAATCGTTTCCAGAATAATCGTGTATACATCAGACTGAATTGTCATATTCACTCCTTGTTCTTATCTGCCGGAAGCAGAGAATCAATGACTGCTGCAGCTTTGATGATCATAAGACCGGCCGCTGCCGTAAAGATATTCAGTATGTCCGGAAAAAACGCCGCCAGCAGCAGTACACCTGCCATTATCGCATAATTGAAAACAAAATGTAACGAACCTGTCCTCTTTTCAGAGACACCCGTATCAAGGACATCATTCCAGAACGTTACATTGCGGTAATACAGCAGCAAGGCTCCGAGTACCCCGAGCAGGAAGCCTCCGGCATACCGGATTCCTATGAAACCGGACAGCAGACCTGCTGCACAAAGACACCCGAGGATTTTCCAGATTCTGGCACTCATAACCTCATTAATTTTATAAAAAAAGGCAATACGGTACAACCGCAATTACTTCTTTTCGTGAAGAAACCCTCATAACCGTTTATGTTTTTTGGTTAATACATACAACGCTTAGTCTCTTTTTGTCTCTGCGTATGTTCAGAATTGACAAAACACCGTAAAAAGACCCGGAAAACCCGGGTCACAGTTGATCAGATTCCCTTGATATCGCCCAGAAGATTCCGGCATGAATCACTGAACAGATACCACCTGCCGTCGGTCGGATCCTTGTATACGGACACACTGCGCTCCGTATCTGCACCGGCGAAGTCACTGACGATTTTTTCCACTAACAGTTCCTTTCCGGTCATGGTGGATTTCTGCGGCAGATACGGATATTCCCGCAGGGTAATCGTTACCGGTGATGAAGGTCTGTAGTTGTTTTCGGGGGTGGCGCCGTCACAGTACGCATCCGCAATGCACTGCCATTTGCCGTTCTGCAGCATTCTGTCCTTTACAAACTGTTTGGTGTGGTTGGTGAAGGTATCCGGCGATAC
>DMBB01000348.1:12831-13571 GCA_003446295.1 Erysipelotrichaceae bacterium | reverse complement strand
TATTTATTGATGATCCTGTTCAATGCAAGACGGAATCCTTCTTCATGTGTTCCGCCTTCAGCAGTATTGATATTATTGCAGAAGGTATAAACATTCGGATTGTAGCCGTCATTGTACTGAACTGCTACTTCAACCTGGATATTCTGCTCATACCCTTCACAGTAAATGATATCGGGATGAACAACAGATCTGTTTTTATTCAGATATGCTACATATTCCTTCAGTCCGCCTTCAAACATGTAAACATATTCACGTTTATTTTCGTCTTCAACTCTTTCGTCACAGAAAACAAGACGAATTCCCTTGTTTAAGAAAGCAAGCTGTCTCAATCTGTCTCTTAAAGTGTCGTGGTTATAAACTGTTGTTTCCGTAAAGATCGTCGGATCTGCCTTGAATGTGATCGTAGAACCGTGTTTGTTTGGATCACAGCTTCCAATGACCTCAAGAGGCTTGACAGCGTGGCCTCCGTTTTCAAAACGAACATAATATTCACTGCCGTCATGAAATACACGTACTTCCAGCCATTCTGACAAGGCATTGACAACTGAAGCACCTACGCCATGAAGACCGCCGGATACTTTATATGCACCGCCGCCGAATTTACCGCCTGCGTGCAGTACGGTAAAGATCGTTTCAATCGTTGATTTGCCGGTCTTTGCATTGACACCTGTCGGCATACCTCTTCCGTCATCTTCGACAGTAACAACATTGTCTTTATCGACCGTAACTCTGATCGTTGT
>DMBB01000348.1:0-12766 GCA_003446295.1 Erysipelotrichaceae bacterium | reverse complement strand
GCATAGCCTGCCATGGCTTCATCGATACCGTTATCTACGATTTCCCAGACAAGATGATGAAGACCTTTTTCAGATGTAGAAGCAATATACATACCCGGACGTTTTCTGACAGCTTCCAGACCATCCAGAACCTGAATATCATCATCACTGTATTCATGAGTTACTTTGATATCCATTTCTTCTCCGATTACAGCTTCTGTTTCGAATGTTTCTTTTTCTTCGCTCATCATTTACCTCCGTTGTATTCCGTAACGATTCCATTAGTGATCCTGAATTCCCTGACAGGATAATCTTTCAGAAATTCAGGACGATCCGTTGAAGTGATAATGCTCTGACATTTGCCATAGATCTCCTGGATCAGTCTTTTCTGACGAGTCATATCAAGTTCAGACAGTACGTCATCCAGCAGCAGTACAGGTACCTTTCCTGACTTGCTTTCCGCAAATTTCATCAATGACAATTTAAAAGCCAGCAATATCATTCTTTTCTGGCCCTGGCTGGCCGTATAGATAACATTCTGATCATTCAGATCAAATTCAATATCTTCTCTGTGAATGCCGTTTCCTGTTACATGATATTCAAGATCACGAAGTCTTAAGTTCATGTACAGCATTCTTAATTCATTTTCGATATCATTGCTTTCAGCATCGATCACCGAATGATACCGGATCGTTCCTTTCAGATCAGTACCTGATAATCTTTGGAATATACCAGGCATATGCCGGTTGATCTCAGATATGAATTTTCTCCGTTCTTCAATAATGATCCGGGACACTCCAATGATCTGTTCATCCAGTATATCCAGATAACGTATATCCGGTTCTTCCTGTTTCAAAAGGATATTCCTGTCTTTCAGAAGTGCATTGTATTTTGAAAGTGCCGCTAGATATTGCGAAGAAACTTTTGTGATCTCCTGATTCAGGATCTTCCTGCGTTCTTTCGGAGCATCGGAAAATATACCCATATCATCCGGAGAAAAAAGGATGACATTCAGAAGACCGATAAATTCACTGTTTCTTTTGACAGGCTGCTTTCTAACCAGAAGTGTTTTCCCTTCCGGATGAATCAGAATATCGATCCTTTTATCAGTGCCATCCTCAAAAATACAACCTATTTCGGCATAATCTGTACCGTTTCTGATCAGACTCTGATCAGAATTAAGACGATGCGATCTCGTTAAAGACAAACAAACCATGCTTTCAAGAAGATTGGTTTTACCCTGTGCATTATCTCCGGTGATCAGATTCATTCCGGGATCCAGTACGATCTCTGTTTTTTCATAATTTCTGAAATTATGAAGTCTGAGATTTTTAATAATCATTCGATAACAAACTTTCTTCCATTCACAAAAACAATGTCGCCAGGATAGAGTTTCTTTCCTCGTCTGTCTTCTTTCACACCATTCACGGTAATATCAAGTTCTTTCACAAGATACTTTGCCTGACCGCCTGTAGAAGCGAATCCGTTCAGTTTCAGAAACTGAGTCAGGGTAATATACGGTAATTTTGCTTCTGCCATTTTCAGCCCTTTCTAAGCGCCTTTACAGGCTTGATATATTATATCATAAAATAGCCCTGAAATCCGCTTATAATGCCATTAAAAACGCGTTACAGAACGTAAAAAAACAACCTGTTCAAACAGATTGCTTTTCAGATGATCAATTGTATGTTCTGACAGGAAGAACAAGCTGCAGAAGTGAATCGTCATCACCCTCATTGACAAGGATGAAAGGCTTCATCTCTCCCGTAAATTTGATAAGAATATTTTCTGAACTTAAAGCTTTTGCGGCGTCTTCTACATAAGTTCCGGAGAAGCTGATATCCAGAGGTTCACCTGTATAATTTTCAGCGATCAGTTCTTCATGTGCTTCACCGATCTCCTGTGATTTGTTTGTCAGAATCACTTCATTTCCGCTGATCTGGCATCTGATGATCGCCATGTTGTCCGTTTTGATAAATGAAGATCTGTCCAGAGCACTGATCAATGATCTGCGGTTGATCAGAAGTTCCCTGCTGAATTCCGTAGGGATCAGTCTTTCTGTTTCAGGGAAAGTACCGTCAAGCAGTCTGCTCTGCATGATGATCCCGCCTTCAGAGAATACGATCTTTTTCTCATTCTGGCTGATCTCAACGTCGGAATCAGATGAACCGAAGATGCTGCGTGCCATGTTCAGTGTTTTTGCGACTACAGTGATTCCGAAAGGTTCACATTCTGTGCTGATCGTCTTCTTTGCAAGACGATAGGAATCGGTTGCCGTACATGTCAGTACACTGCCGTCACACTTCATATTGACGCCTGTTAAGATCACGCGTGTATCTTTTGCATTGACAGCGAATGCTGTTTCTTCAATAATTTCGGATAATTTCTGACATTTGATCGTGAAGTGATTTGCAGGAATCGAGAAATCGATCGTAGGATAATCAGATGAACGGAATCCGTTGATCTTGAATTCTGCTTTTCCGCCTGAGAATCTTGTCAGAGTTCCATCAATGATCTCAATCTGAATTTCTTCTGAATCGATCTTTCTGACGATCTCATTCAGATATCTGTAATCAATGACAACAGATCCTTCTTCAATGACTGATAAATTCAGTTCAGGTTCTGTTTCATTTGAGAGAACCATCTTGATTGAAATATCTGCATCACTGCCTGTAATGACCAGTTCGTTTGTAAATGCTTCGATTTTGATTCCTGAAAGAGCAGGAACCGGTGAATTGGGAGCGATCGCTCTGGAAACGATCTGCAGAGCTTCGTAAAATTTGTTTTTTGAGATTCTGATATTCATGGCGCAGCCTCCTGTATATATTTTTTTATTTAAAACAATTACTATTAGCAGTGTTCATATTGTGGAAAACTCTTATTTTCCGCATAACACTCATCTATTTTACCATTTTGGATATGTTGATTAAAGGTTGATAAAAATGTTGATAATCAGATCGTGAGAAGACGTTCTATATCTTTAACAGCTGTTGCAAATGCTGTATCTTTCGAAATCTGCTTCTCGACTTTCTTGCATGCGCTGATGACAGTCGCATGATCTCTTCCGCCGAATTCTTCTCCTATTTTAATATAGGGAAGATCCAGAAGTTTTCTGCAAAGATAGATAGAGATATGTCTTGCATTGGATATATTCTTTGTTCTGGTCTTTCCGGTGATCTGCTGCTTTGTAAGCCCGTAATAATCTGCGACGCAGCGTATGATCTTATTCGGAGATATGCCTGTTACATCCGAAACAACAGCCTGATTTCTTAAAGCGTTGACAACTGTTTCAAAATGAATAACTGATTTATCTTTCTGGAACATGATCGCATAAAAGAGTACACGGTTCCAGGCTCCTTCAAGATCACGTACGTTTCCGGAGAAATTGCTGGCAATATAAGCAAGTCCCTGTTCATCGACATCATTGATATCACTTCCGCTGTTTTTGATCTTCAGTCTGAGGATCGCGAGAGATGTTTCAAACTCAGGAGAATCAATGCCTACCGATAATCCGCTGGAAAAACGGCTGATCAGACGATCTTCCAGTCCTTTGATCTCTTTCGGCTGTCTGTCAGACGCAATGCAAACCTGTTTTCTGTTATTTACCAGCTCGTTGTAAATGGAAAAGAAAACTTCATGAGATTTTTCTTTTCCTGCAAGGAACTGAATATCATCGATCAGAAGCAGATCGATGGAACACATAAACTGCTTGAAATATTCGATTTTGTTATTTTGGATTGCTTTAACGACCTTTTCAACAAATTTCAATGACTCGATATAATAAACTTTTTTATCGGGATATGCTTTCTTGACATAATTTCCGATTGCCATCAAAAGATGTGTTTTGCCGAGTCCGGAATTACCGTATATAAATAAAGGATTAAAATACTTGCCGGGATTATAGGCGCATGCAAGAGCAGCTGCCTGGCTTTCCCTGTTGCAGTCTCCGACTACAAAGTTTTCAAATGTTCGGTCAGGCTGGATCGTCATACTGCCAAAATCATCATCTTCAATTACCTGTGCCGGTGCTTCCTGTATCAGCTGTCTTGTTTTCAGATCTTTGTCCTGAATGACTTCAACAGTAATGGGATGATCCAGTTCCAGAACAGCGATCAATGCTGTCTGGATCAGATCAGGCACAAGAATCTGCTTTGCGATGATGTTCGGGGCAATAATGATTGCTTTTTCCGTATTGAGTTCATGAATATAGCAGTCATTATAAAAAGTATTAACAATATCCTGATCTAATTGCTTATTGTCTATTAAATATTTCAAAGCCTGTTTCCAGGCATCTTCTAGATATTGATCTCGGGTGCTCATAATGCGTAATACTCCTGATGATTTTGATGATGCAAATACTATTCTAAACATGTCATTATTAAAATTCTATATTAAAATTGTGGAAAACTTTTTTGTCCACAACTGAAATTTCAATAAATATTGACAATTATCAGCAAAATCAGATTTTTCCACACTTTTCCACAAAATTAATTGTTTATAAATAGTGGATAAAAAAATCAACAATGTGGAAAACTTTGATTCCTGTGGAAAAAATAATCAGCGTTATAATTTATCAACAAGTTATCAACATCAAAAAAGCGCGTAATTATCGTATTTTTCTAACAATTAACAGTTTTCCACAATTGTGGAAAATAATAACTTTTTATATGTAAAAAGTATGTTGAAAACTCGTTGAAACAGGCAAAAAACAGCCATTTTTTTTAAATTTTATGAGGAATGGCCAAAATATATGTGGAAAAACTGAAATGTACAATGAAAGGCAGCTTCTGAAACTTTATGAGCTGTTTGAACTGTATATTGGCATCAGAAAAGCCGGGAACATCCGGCAATCCCTGAACCAATAAAAAAGACCGTGAATGACTCACGATCTCTTGATGTTATTCTTCTTCAGTCGGTTCCTCATCAGGTACATATCTGATGCAGAGATGACGTTCGGAACCTTCTCCTTCGCTCTCTGTTTTGATATTGTGCCAGTTACTGAGATATTTATGAATGACTTTTCTTTCGTCATTAGGCATCGGATCCAGATCAGCATCGATATGTGTGCGCTGGACCTGCTTTGCTGTTCTTCTTGCGATGGAACGCAGTTTTGAATATCTGTCTTCTTTGTAATCATTAACATCAACAAGAATATCAATGCGTTTTCTGAATTCATTGTTGACTGCGCCTCTGACAACTGTATTCAGTGCAGCAAGTGTTTTGCCCATTTTACCGATCAGTACTGCATTGTTTTCTGCATTCAGTCTGACGATATAGCCATTGTCTTTTTCTTCAATGCCTACTTCGATATCCTGATCGATTCCTGTAAAGAAATTGCCGATATAGTCGAAGAGGAATTCCTTTACATCATCTGAACAGTAAACGTCAGCAGAAACGGATGAACCGATTCCGAGAAGACCTTTCTTCTCTTCTGTAATGAAATATGTCAGATCTTCTACAGCAACTCCTTTTTCCTCTGCTGCAGCAGCAAGAAGTTCTTCTAATGTTTTTGCAGTATAGTTGTTCATCTTACAGCACCTTCCTGTTTCTGTTTATCGATGATCTTCTGAACAAGCAGAGTCTTGACGATATTGACTACTGAGTTGATTGCCCAGTAAACAGTCATAGCTGTCGGCCACATCAGACCGAATACCATGATCATGCCCATCATATAGATGTTCATCATCATATTGTTGTTCTTGGGTTTTTCAGGACGGCGGTGGTGCTTTTCTGCTTCAGCTTTTGCTTTTCTTTCAGCTATCTTCTGAGGAAGCATCATTGAGACAAACTGAATGAGACCCATCAACAGCCAGATAACAATGTAGAGATACTGACCTTCTTTGACTCCCTGCATCGGTGTCTGTGCAAGTGACAGACCAAGGAATGTACCGGTTTTAACTGCAGCTGAGCGCTGTACTGCCTGATACATCGCAATGATGATCGGAAACTGAATAAATGTGATCAGGATGGATGAGAGCGGATTGACATTGTATTTCTTATACAATGCATTCATTTCATTTGCCTGACGCATTTTTGAAGCGTCATCATCTCTGCCCTCATATTTTCTCTGGATACGTTCCAGCTGAGGCTGGATCAGCTGCATCTGCTGCATCTGGATCGTTGATTTCAGTGTAACTGCAAGCAGGACCAGGTTTACCAGGATCGTAACCAGAGCAATACCCATGCCTACGCCGATCTTCGGAGCGACGATATTCAGCAGCTGTGAGAGAGGCCATACAAAGATCGCACTGAACCAGCTCTCTGTACTCATGATTTCTTTGAATGTTGTATCTGTAGTAATCTGCAGGATCTGTCCGTTTTCGTCCATCGGAATACGGCATCCGCTGGCACTGATGGTGAATATTACAAGCATACTCAGCATCAGTAATCTCTTTGTTGAGTTCTTGAGCTTCATAGAATCTCCTTTATATAAATATAAAAAACGCTACTGTATTATAGCGTTTAACATCAGTTTTTCCAAGTTATTTTTATTAATCGCATAGCTGCGCTCTTTGTATCCGAATCTTGCAATCACAATGCAGTCATAAGGATATGTTTTGAAATCTATCATTTCCTGGCACATCATCCGGATCTGCCGTTTATAAAGGTTTCTTTCCACGGCTTTTCCCATTTTTCGAGATAATGAAACACCGATACGGGCTTCTTCTTCGGATTTCGGAGCGTAGTAAAGAACAAAGCTGGCATTTGCTTTTTTGGAAGCACTGTGGATCAGCTTCTGAAACTCCTGTGATTTTCTGACTCTGTTTTTCTTTTTCATATCAGTTATCATCTATACCGGTCAAAAAAAACCACCAATCGGCGGTTCTCTTTAAGCAGATAATACCTTTCTGCCCTTGGCTCTGCGTCTAGCTAAAACTTTACGGCCGCCGACGGTTGCCATTCTGGCTCTGAAACCGTGAGTGGACTTAGTTTTTCTCTTGCTCGGCTGGTATGTTCTTTTCATTCATGCCACCTCCGTTTTTTACATAAGAACAAATGCTAATATATAATACAGAAGCAGCCTATAAAAGTCAACGAGGTATTTGAAAAAGAAATATCGGAATTATACGAAAATATGCAGTTTTTTTACATATGAAGATGAATTGTGCTGCATAATGATCGTATGAATCGGCTTTTCATTCAGGTATTACTTTCAAATCGTGCGCCTGTGGTATACTTGTTAGGCATAAGGAGGATTTTTCTACTATGAAACTGACTACCATTATGATCATCTTTATGATCTTTTATATGATCTACAGCAATATCGGCATGGGAAAGAAAACACTGAAAAGCAAAAAGCTGAATGCCGTACTTCAGGATATGCCGGATAAAGATCTGATTTTCCAGGAACTGGATGAAATGATCGCTGAAGAAACAGATCCGGCATTTGTTTCCAAATATATGGTCATAAAGCTCTGGGCTTCTATTTATCATAATGAGAATGAATTGTTTTTGGAACTTCTGGATCAGCTGAATATCGATTCGCTGATCAGTGACGGAAAGAACAATACGATCATCAATTATGAAGATTCATTCTTTTATCTGCTTCTTGCGATTCCGAACCGTCTTTTCTATGCAGAAGAACCTGAACTGATGGAAAAGTTCTATGAAAAGCTTGAACCGTACAAGGAAACATTAAAGAATTATCTCGTTTATGCCCTTGGCATGGCAGCACGCAAGTATTACCAGAATGAAGAAGATCTCGGCAGAGAAATGTATATCAAGCTGGATGAAGGTGACTACGGTGAGTTCAGATACAATAAGCAGCTGATCGGAATTTATAAGAATATCGCTTCATCATTCATGGCCGGCATAGCGCTTCAGCAGAATGATATGGAACAGTATGAACAGCAGCTGCCGTATCTTCAGAGCTTCTCAGCCAGCGGTCTTGGTGCAAGATGGCTGAAAGAGCTTGGTATTGAACTTCCTAAGGATCCTGAAGAAGAGGAAGAAAATACAGAAGAAAAACCTGAGGAAGCATCAGCTGACGAGGAAACAGAACCGGAGAAAGAGGAAAACAAATGAAACTGATCGCCGGATTGGGAAACCCCGGGAAGGAATATGCGAATACCCGTCATAACAGCGGATTTATGGCTATGGATCTGCTGGCAGAAAAATGCGGCGTCAGTATACAGACAGAGAAATGGAATGCTTTGACTGCCGTTGTCAGGATCGAAGGACAGCCTGTCCTTCTGATGAAGCCGCTGACTTATATGAACAATTCAGGAAGCGCAGTCATACAGGCAGTGAATTTCTATCACATTGAACCTGAGGATGTTCTGATCCTGCATGATGATATGGACCTGCCTGTCGGATCTTTGAGGATACGGAAGAATGGAAGCTCCGGCGGACAGAAAGGCATGAGATCCATTCAGCAGACGATGCATACGGAACAGATATCCAGGATCAGGATCGGTGTCGGACATGACAGAAGCGGAAATGTTCCTGATTATGTTCTGTCACCTGTAGCGAAAGCGGATCAGGAACTGTTCCATGAAACACTTACAGCAGCTGCGGAAGCTGCATACGCATGGGCATATCTGCCTATGGAAACTGTTATGAACAGATATAACAGAAAAGAAAAGAAAAAAGAGGAAGAGTGAACATATTAAACAGATTATTATCTGAATTTGATCAGAATGAGGCTGTCAGGATACTGGATGGAAACAGAGGCAAACTGCCCCTGTCTTCTCTGATCGAAGAAGCAGTGGTTATCAGTGCTTCTTACAGAAAAGATCCAAGGCCGATCCTTGTAGTCAAAAATAACCTGTACAGTGCGCAGCGTCTTTATGAAAGAGTGTCAGCTCTTTTATCTGAAGATGAGTGCGCTCTTTTCGGCGCGGATGAATCCCTGCGTGTAGAAGCGATCGCCGCATCTCCTGAAATGACCGCAAATAAAGTGGAGACGCTGGCATCACTGCTGAAGAATCCGGCACAGGTCGTGATCTCCTGTCCTTCAGGTCTCCTGCGTCATCTGCCTGCTCCGGAACAGTTCAGAAACAGCTGTATTGATCTCAGAACAGATGAAACGATGGATATGGATGACCTTCTGCATCGTCTTCAGGCAGGCGGTTACTACCGGACTTCCCATATCGATCAGCCTCTGAGTTTTGCGGCAAGAGGCGGCATCGTAGATATTTATTCAATTAATTATGAGCAGCCGATCCGTGTGGAATTCTTTGATGATGTGATCGAATCGATCCGTTTCTTTGATGTTCTGACACAGAAAACGATACGTAATATCAATGAAGTGCATATCGTTCCGGCAAATGAAGTACTGTTTTCAGAACAGGAAACAGAAGAGATCGCATCAGCCTGCCGGGCGATCCTTGAAGAAAAAAACGATCCGATCCTGACAAGCAATGTTGAATCAGATCTGAATCTGATCGAATCAGGGATCCGTGAAACGAGACTGTATCCGTATACCGCATTTCTGAGCACTACATCCGGTATATGGGATTACATGGGCAGGCCGGTTGTGATCTGGTCTGATCCGGATGAGATCAATGAGAAAACAAAGCGTCTGATCGAAGACAGCGTTTCCTATATTCAGGAACAGGTCCAGGAGAAAAAATTACCCGGGAAATATTCTGTCTGGCATGAGCTTTCACGTGCCGCAAAAGGCTGCCCTTCAATCAAAGAAGACCCGTTTGCGGATAATATTGCAAATATCAATGAACTGCATCTTCCGAACGATGCGCTTGAGATCAAGCTTCAGATACTGAGATCATACCCGAAGGTATTATTCTGTCTTGATGAAAAAGAAACAGGCAGAGTCGTGGAAACCTGCGTCAATGAAAAGATCCCTTATCAGCTGGTCATTGATGATGAACCGATCACAGAAGGTTTTCATATAGCTGTTTTCCCGTTGCCTGAAGGATTTACCTATGCTGTATCAGGTCTGACTGTTGTTACATCTGCGGAACTGTTTGAAGTACACAGACATACAGGCAGATATGAGAAAAAGTTCAGCAGCGCGGAAGTCATTCACGGATATGATGAACTGGAGGCGGGAGACTATGTCGTCCATGCCCAGCATGGTGTCGGACAGTATATCGGTATTGAAACAAGAGAAGTCAGAGGCGTCATGCGTGATTTTCTGCGGATCGTATACCGCGGAAATGCAGAACTGCTCGTTCCTCTGGAACAGTTCAGGCTTGTCAGAAAATTTGTTTCCCGTGAAGGCGTTGTACCGAAGCTGAACAAACTCGGCAGTACGGAATGGGACAAGACAAAGAAACGCCTGGAAGAAAATGTGAATGACATCGCAGAACGTCTTGTCAATCTGTATGCGGTGCGTGAAGAACATATCGGCTATGCCTTCCAGCCCGACAGTCCGATCCAGAAAGAATTTGAGGATTCTTTTGAATATGAGCTGACACCGGATCAGAGGAAAGCCGTGGAAGAAGTCAAACGGGATATGGAGAGCGACAAACCAATGGACCGCCTCGTATGCGGAGATGTCGGTTTCGGAAAAACAGAGATCGCTGTCAGAGCTGCTTTTAAAGCCGCTGCAGAAAATAAGCAGGTAGCAGTTCTTTGCCCGACCACCATTCTGGCTGAGCAGCATTTCAGAACTTTTTCCCATCGCTTTGAAGGATTCCCGTTTACGATCAGGGTACTGGATAGATTTGTCACTCCGTCAAAAGTAAAAGAAACACTGAGGGAACTGCAGGACGGAACAGTTGACATCCTGATCGGAACACACAGGATCCTCAGCAAAGATGTAGTTTTCAAAGATCTCGGACTGCTGGTCGTGGATGAAGAACAGAGATTCGGCGTAGAACACAAGGAAAAGATCAAGGAACTGAAAAACAATATTGATGTTCTTACTCTGAGCGCTACACCGATTCCTAGAACACTTCAGATGTCATTGATCGGGATCCGTCAGCTTTCCCAGCTGGAAACGCCGCCGGGCAACCGTTACAACGTACAGACATATGTAGTGGAAAAAAACAAGGGACTCGTGATCGACGCAATTGAAAAAGAACTGGCAAGAAACGGTCAGGTGTTCTATCTGTATAACAGCATTGCGGAGATCTACAATATTGCCAGATCATTGCAGATGTCCATCCCTGACGCAAGGATCGGTATTATTCACGGCAAGATGGACAGGGAATCCATCGAAGATGTGATGATGCAGTTTATCCATCATGAACTGAATGTTCTTGTATGTACAACGATCATCGAAAACGGCATCGATATTCCGAATGCCAATACCATTCTGATCGATAACGCGCATAATTTCGGACTCGCACAGATCTATCAGATCAAAGGACGTGTCGGAAGAAGCGACCGTGTCGCATATGCGTACCTGCTTGTTCCCCCCCGCAGACAGCTGAGTGAGGTTGCCGGGAAGAGACTGCAGGCAGTCAAGGAATTTGCAAAACTGGGCAGCGGCTATCGTATCGCAATGAGAGACCTCACGATCCGCGGAGCCGGAGACCTGCTCGGACCGGAACAGTCAGGATTCATTGATACAGTCGGTATTGATATGTATATCGAAATGCTGAATACTGCGATCGAACGGAAAAAAGGAATCGTCAGGGAACCGGAACAGCAGATCGTACATACTAATGTTTCCCGAAGCAGTTATATTCCGAAGAAATTCGCTCCGGACGATTATGACAAACTCGGAATGTATCAGAATATTGACAGTATCTCCCGTCTGAATGATCTGAGTGATCTTGAAGATCAGGTGGTTGACCAGTACGGCAGACTTCCGGAAGAAGTAAAATCACTGTTTGAAAAGAGAAAGCTGGATATCCTGGTCAGCAGCCCGGATGTATCAACATACAGGGAGATCAGAGGAAATGCTGAAATCACATTCTCTGTTCCCTTCTCCCAGAAGATCGACGGCGTAAAACTGTTTGAGATCTTCTCCGATCTTTCCAAAGACATTTCACTGAGTTACAGAAATCAAAGCATCATTGCGTCTGTCCCGATCGGAAAGGAAAGTCTTGAGATGTGTTCACAGATGATCATCAAAGCAAAGGAGGCTCTTCGAGATGCGAATCGATAAATACCTGAAAGTATCCAGAATTCTGAAGCGGCGTACTGTTTCCAAGGAACTTGCACTGAATGATCGCGTTGAAGTGAACGGACGTGTCGCAAAACCTTCTACGGATGTGAACGCCGGAGATATCGTTACGATCACATTCGGAAACAGAATGCTGAAGATCAGAGTTCTTTCGACAGAGGATGTGAAGCGGAAGAAGGACGCTGCAGATCTTTATGAAGTTGTCGAGGAAGCAAGGATCAAAGAAGAACCCCTTTCTGAAGATACACAGCAGTAAGCCTGCATATGCAGAACAGAACTTCCATTTTTAAAGATTAAAGAACCGGCAGGAATACAATGTTGAAGACAGACATAAAAAATGGTATATAGAATTATGAAAAGAGGATTGAAATGTCTGAACAGAAAAAGACTGTAAAAAAGAAGAAAAAGCAGAAAAGAAAGATGACGCCGTTTCTTCGACTGATCTGTTATCTGATCATTGCGGCATCAGTCTTTCTGCTTGTGGAAGTTGCCAAAGAGATCTATACGACCGTGGAACTGAGAAAACAGCTTGCTGAAGTTCAGCAGAAATATCAGGAAGTACAGGATGAAAGTGCGTACCTGCTTCAGGAACGTGAAAAACTGACAGATCCGGATTATGTACAGAGCTATGCCAGAGGCAACTATATGCTTTCAAGGGAAGGAGAACAGATCTTCTACCTTCCGGAAAACGAAGATAAATAAAGGAACTGAACGATTTGCACAAGGGATCTTACGCAAAGTAAGTGA
>DMBB01000181.1 GCA_003446295.1 Erysipelotrichaceae bacterium | reverse complement strand
GCATCAGCCAGTTCACCGATCTCATCGCGCCGATCCACCATCAGCATGGCCGGCTCATCCTTTCGGATATGCGTAATATACGCTTTGATCTGATTCAAAGGTCTGATCAAAGAGCTTATCCACAGCATCAGCAGGAAGAACAGAATGCCGACTACGATGATGTTCAGGTTGATGATATTGTTGACAAGCAGAGCGCGGAACTGCGTTTCATACGACGAAGGCATCAGCGACACCAGATATCTGTGATCATCCAAAGGTGCGATCGTATACAGCACTTCCTGCATGATTCCGTCATTATTCTTTATCATCCGGAAATCAGATGTTTCTTTTCCGATCTGAACAGCATTCGTACGTATATCTGCCTGTTCATCCTTTGAAAACATACCGCTGCTGAGACTGATGAACCTGTCGCTCTTCTCATCATAGATCGCATGTATGATGCCGATATTATCGCTGTCATCCACAACAGGAACGATATCCGGATAGTTTTTCAGATAATACTCTGTCGCTGACTGCGAACTGTGCAGCATCCTGTACATTTCATTGTCTGTAAAAACATTGATCGACGGGGTCAGAACCGACATTAAAAACGCACAGAAAACTGTGATGACAAGAAAAACAATTGTCACGAGCTGCTGAGACAAAGAAAATTCCCGCAGCCACAAGTATATGCGTTTCATCAGCTTAATCGATATCCGAATCCGTAAATCGTATGAATGCTGAGATTCGGCATTTTCTTTCTCAGTCTTCTCAGAGTGTCATCTACAACTCTGTCGCTGCCGAAATAATTCGTCTCCCAGACATGTTCAAGGATCTGTTCTCTGGAGAATGCTGTTTCTCTGTTCTTCACAAACAGCATCAGCAGATCAAACTCTTTTGTTGTAAGATCGATCGCTGTATCACCATCAAAGACAACTCTCTGTGTTTCATCGATCTCATATCCGTCAACACTGATCCTCTGATTCTCATCCTTGTACGTCCTGCGCATGATATTGTTGACACGCAGTACGAGTTCCTTCGGTGAGAACGGCTTTGTAATGTAATCATCACTGCCCTTTTCCAGACCGATGATCCTGTCAAACTCCTTATCACGGGCAGACATAAAGATAACCGGCACATCCGGCGCATGCGTACGGATCTCTTCGATCAGATCAAACCCGCTTTTGTCTCCAAGCATAATATCAAGTATCCACAGATGGACATCATCATCACTTGTATGAATAGAAGCCTCATCAAATGTCAGATAAGAACGCACCTCATAATCTTCTTTCTCAAGGTAGCGCTTAACCAGTTCGTTCAGATCACGCTCATCTTCTACAATCGAAATTACTTTTTTCATAGTCATACCTTCTTTCAACATTTTAGCACAGATCAGTTGCAGTAACGAGCAGGTGTAAAGGAAGAGAAAAGGTCTTCGGCCATGTATTGATCTGATCCGGTCAGAATACAGGATCTCAATCACTGCACAGTCCTTCAGCAGAAGTTATCATTTGCCCCAATGGTTTTTTGTGCATTTGCACACATAATGCGTTGACGGAATGATTTGACACTGATATTGTGAACGTAGAATTCATTCAGATATATGTTTATGCACATATATCAGGATCATACCAGATCACTTTGGCAGGCACTCCGATGTGATCAAGCATAAGCGGCAATGAACTGCCATCACCCAAATCATCAGCCAAAAAACAAGGAGATCTATGATTATGCGTACAAAAATTACAGTCTTCACTGCAGCTGCACTGGCTCTGACACTGTCAGCCTGCAATTCGGCTGAATCTCTCCCGGATGAGCCGTATGAAGCCTCTCCGTATCATCTTTATCCGGCACCCGAAAATGCATATGTCGGCGACACAATGCCCTATGTAACCGACGATAACGAACTGGAGCTCTATTATCTGTACGATACCGATCATAACGGACAAGGCTATCACCCGGTCTGGAAGTACTCAACGAAAAACCTTTATGAATATCAGGACCATGGTATGGTTCTGAATTTCGGTTTAATGTCAGATCCTGACCCTGCGATCGGAACAGGTTCTGTGCTCAAAGATCAGGAAGGCCTTTACCACCTGTTCTATACAGGACATAACGATACCGGAAACGGCGGCAAAGGAAAAGAATGCGTCATGCACGCAGTCAGTACGGACCGGGAAAACTGGACAAAGCTGCCCGAAGATACATTCTTCAGCGAAGACAATTACTCCAAAGATGATTTCCGTGATCCGGAAGTATTCTGGTCAGAAGAAGACGGATGTTACTGGATGCTGATCGCAGCGCGGGAAAACACCCTGGGCGGTGTTGTCGCAAAATACACCTCTGCAGACCTGAAAAACTGGGAATTCCAGGGGCCTATATATTCTCCGCGTCAGCAGTATATGCTGGAATGTCCAGACCTTTTCAAAATCGGAAATAAATATTATCTGACCTACAGCTGGGACTGCGTCACATATTATGCAGTAAGCGATTCAATGAACGGTCCTTTCACAGCTCCGGAAGATAATGTCCTTGATGGAAGCGGATTTATATTCTATGCCGCAAAGACTGCCGAGCTTAACGGCACAAGATATCTCTGCGGATGGCTGGGACGCGCAGGACTTACAGAAGACTCAGGGATCTATCAATGGGCAGGAAATGTCCTGAACCACCAGCTTGTACAGAAAGAAGACGGAACACTCGGTGTCAAAGCACCCGATACGTTCTCCGAATATTTCACTGCAGACAAGCCCTTCAAAGCAGTTAAAAAGCTGGGAAACGCAAAGGTCAAAAACAATACGGTAACTGTCACAGCAACAGATAAAGAATATGCAATTGCAGACATGGGTACCAGGCCGGTATCCCTCATGCTTGAATGCGATGTCAGGATGTCTGCCGACAGCCGGGTCGGCTTTGCATTCGGCGGCAGTCAGAATGATCCTGTATATACGGCACTCTGTCTTGATGCCAGCAGAAACCTTCTGCATTATGAAGGCTATGAGCTGGAAGACCTCGCACGCTTTGATCCGGCAGTGTACACAAGATTTGATTTTGATAAATCAGAAAACCACCACGTAACGCTGGTCTGCGAAAACGAGATCGTCATTCTTTATATTGACGATACAAAAGCATTCAGTTCCAGGATCCGTCACTCCACGAATGGAGCACATATCTGCCTGTTCGCTGAATCCGGAAATGCCGAATTCTCTAATATCACGGTCAAAGTACCCGGGCAATAATACATTGATTGCCCTGATGAAATACGAAACGATTATGCGGGAACTGCCTGAACAGGCATCAGCCCGCATTTTTCTTTCTGCATCAGCTGTTCTTCTCAGACTGCTGCACAAAAAGAACTGCAGTCAGGCAGGTTACCCGATTCACCGGATATTCCCGCTTTCTGCAGTTCTTGTATTTCCGACTGGTCTCAGCCGTTATTCACATCAGCTTCCGTATTTGTATCAGAATCCGTATTTGATTCTCCCAATACATTCAGCGTATAGGTTGCTTCTGTCAGCGTGTAGGTTACAAGACCGCCTTCAGGCTGTTCCACCTGCAGCGGGAACTCCTGAAGTCCCGGTACAGCATTGAGCATATCAACATATACGATAATGTCGTCAGCCGTGATCGACTCAATGTTTTCTTCCGTACCGAAGACCATAACACTGGTCGTTGTCTGATTGTTCGGCTGTGATGCTTTGTAGTTATTGACGTTGTTGCGGTAATTGATCTTTACATCAGTTATTTCTTTCGTCATGCCTTCGCCAAGTACTACATTCATTGTGATCTGATTGATATTCGATGAATTGACGCCTGCCGGCAGTGCGATCGGCCTCAGGAGCGTTGATTCATCCTTTGTCAGCGTGGATGCATTCAATGTGACAGCCACCTTATCGATCTGACTCAGAACTGACTGCGGACCGTAAATCGTGACTGTCTGCTGGTCCATGGAGATCGATTCGATTGCCTTGCCTTCCGGCGCCTCTCCCGTGACTTCCACTTCGATCGGAACCGTCTTATTCGGAGACGTAACCGGCACAGTAACAGATACCGTACTCGGTACGATACTTGCATCAACAGGCTGGCCGCTTGAGTTATAAACAACAAGCTTCGCTTCCTGTGTAAAGTCTCCTGTTTGACCGGATACATCGATCAGAGCTTTAACAAATGCAATACTGGACAATGTATCTTTGGATGCCCTGACATTGACCTTGGTATACTCAAACACCGGTGTACCGACACTGTAGATCGAGTCCATCTTATCCTGATTGACAAAGTCATATGACAGATCAAACTGCTGTGTAGTCTTTTTCTTCAAGGTAATAATGACATTGGAAGGATCGATCTTGACCGAAACACTGTCACCATATCCTTCAGTTGTCAGTTTCACCTGATGCGTTCCTTCCGTCAGACCTTCCAGATCTGCAACGACCGTGCCTCTCGAATTGATCGCATTGTTGACGGAAGTCGTGTCACCGCTGATCGTAATATCAGCAGTACTCGGCAGACCGCTCAGTTCAAATGTATCTGTGTTGTATTTTGCAGTGATCGTTACACCATTTCTGTCCTTACTGTATGTCATAGGAGTATACAATGTCGCGACACTGCTGGCATTCACGACAAACCACATCATGATCGCAAGCGTCAGTGAAACAAGCTTTGCATGTCTTGTGTTGAACAGTGTTCTGTCGATCATCGTGGAGAACCAGCGGATCAGTTTCAGAAGATTGTCCAGAATGTTTTGTGACTTATCCGCCATCATTTTGCTTTGATTGGCAATTCTGTTGGCAAGCTCAGTCTTATTGTTGGACTCTTCTCTTTCAGAAGAGTTCATACGATTTTTATTTTCACTCATGCCGCGTCACCTCCTTTGCCTGAATCAGAGGTAATATCGGAATCTGTATTCATATGATCGACCATACGGAATGTACTGTCAAAATCGTCATCAAATCCCATCAGCTTGGAAATATCAAGCTTCGTCGTATCATACAGTTTCTCAGGATCCTGTTCTTCCTCAGCAGTTTTCTGCAGTTCTTCATCCGTCGCATACGGATCAACAGGCAGAACAGGTTCTTTTCTTCCTTCACTCAGCTGCTGGAGCACCTTCTCTCCCGGGAGTCTGCCATCTTCTGCGGTCATGCGGTCATCGGCATGATCCTCAGTCATTTCAGACAAAGGTATATTCGGAATCGTTTCCTTCTGAACAGGTTCAGGTTCTTTCATCACAGGTTCCTCATGGATACTTACAGGCTTGATCCAGTCAGTATCATGCTGTTCAGGATAACTCGGAACAGGACGTTCCTTCTTTTTCGGAAGCTTGATAGAATCAAGTTCCTCTTCCAGCTGCGTGATCCTGTCTTCTTCTTTCGCACTGTTCTCATGACGCGAGAACAAGCCTGAGAAGATTCCCTTCTTGTCCTCAGCCGGCGTTTCCTGCTCGGTCTCCTTTGCAGGCACTATAACTTCTTCCACTTCAATCTTATTGGTTTGAGGTGTTTCTTCAGATTGTTTCTTGATCGCAAGAACAGACAGCACGCCCGTATCACCTCTGCGCGTCATCTTTTCATCCTTGCCTGCTGTTTTCGGCAGCGCAACATCCGGCGCAGTAATATCATCTTCGACCAGCGCTTCTCTCGGAGGCTGTACCTGTGTATTCCGGCGCGATCCCTTCACTTCGGTTTCCTCACCGCAGATCACACGCATCAGATGTTCACGGAGCTGCTTCGAATTCACTTTGAATATCTTTCCGTTTTCTGTAATACTGATAGCTCCTGTTTCTTCAGAAACAACGATCGTTACCGCATCCGTGATCTCGCTGATTCCGATCGCAGCCCTGTGACGTGCACCATAACGCGAAGGCAGTTCCAGGTTAGTAGGAGGGAAATACGCACTTGCACAAGCGATCTTGTCACCCTGAATGATCACAGCGCCGTCATGGAGCGGTGTAGAAGTCACAAAGATCGATGTCAAAAGCTCAGCAGTAACGTCTGAGTTCAGTTTTGTACCCGTAGAGATGAAGTCTTCAAGTGAATGAGACTGCTCGATCGATATCAGGGCCCCTGTCTGATCCTGAGACAGCAACATCGCTGCCTTTACGATCTGATCGACAAGGTTCTCTTTTTCATTCCCCGTAAGCGTACTGATCCTGGAGAATACATTTGTTTTTCCAAGACGTTCAAGCAGCTGTCTCAATTCCTGCTGGAACAAAATGATGATTGCAAGAAATCCCCAGTTCAGGAAAATGTCAGCGAAGAATTCCAGCGTTTTAAGGCCGATCAATTTTGCAAAGCCATCTACGATGATGACCATAATGATACCTTTAAAAATCTGTATTGTTCTGGAGCTTGTACGGATCAAACGAAGTACCGTGTTAAAAACAAGGTACATAATGAAAATATCCAGGAATATGATCACAAAAGTGTGCAAACTATCCAGTCTTAAAGTCAGGTTATAAGAAGCCAAAGCAAACACCCCTTTCGTCTTTCGATTATAACACACTTAAAGTATACAGGTCACTGTCACCTCCAGATAAGGCGCGAACATTAAAACATTGCCCTTTCGGGCAATGCATTTACAGAAGTTCTTTCACGCGTTCTGCGATCTCTTCAGGTTCAGATGTAGGCTCAAATCTCTCGACTACATTTCCTTCCCTGTCGATCAGGAACTTTGTGAAGTTCCATTTGATATCCGGTGATTCAGCATAATTCGGATCCTTCTCACGGAACATTTTATCCAGGATCGGTCCCAGCTTTGTTTCCAGATTAAATCCTGCAAAGCCTTTCTGTGACTTCAGGAATGCAAACAGCGGATCTTCATTTTCCCCATTCACATCGACTTTCTTGAAACGAGGGAATTCAGTCTGATAATTCAATGTACAGAACTGATGGATCTCCTCATCACTTCCCGGAGCCTGTGCACCGAACTGGTTGCACGGGAAATCCAGAATTTCAAAGCCTTTATCATGCAGATCCTTATAAATGGCTTCCAGTCCTTCATACTGCGGTGTGAATCCGCACCTTGTAGCGGTGTTGACGATCAAGAGAACATTGCCTTTGAATTCGCCAAGGCTGACATCATTTCCCTGACGGTCCTTGACTGTAAATGAATAAACATTTGACATGTAATTATCCTCCGTTAAAACAGTAACATATACTGCCGTACTTATCCTGTATTAAAGCTCAGAAAAATCCGGACTGTCCGCCCGGATCGCAGTACTCTTATTTTCTATCATTTTGGCAAGAGTACC
>DMBB01000328.1 GCA_003446295.1 Erysipelotrichaceae bacterium | reverse complement strand
GTGAAATGAAAGCCGGCACTGCTGCTGATATGAGCGGATCATGAAAAGGGCAGCCGCGGCTGCCCCTGCACATGATGCCATTAATACGTGTCTGCTTTGATGTCGCCGGATACCGTAGAAGCGATTACATTGATCTCACTGTCACCGATCTTCAGTGTCTTACCCGATCTGCAGTCCGGTTTCCCGGTCCTGTTTTCCAGGTCTCCGCTGACTGTGCTGAATTCCGCGCTCCATTGCGGATCCTTCAGTGAAAGATCAATGTCGCCGGATACGGAATGTGCTTCAATATGCGCGATCCTGTTGGGTGTTCCGATCTCGATATCACCTGATACGGAAGAAACATTGATGAACGGCGCGTCTGTTTCCAGTTCAATGTCACCTGATCTGCCGGATATCACGATACGCTCTCCGGTATGACCGGAAATATCAATATCCCCTGAGCCTGTTTCGATCTCTGCATTGCCGCTGCTGCAGTTCATCTCCAGGTCACCTGAACTCAGCTTTATTTCCAAGCTCAGCGCATTGACGTTTACCAGAGTCACATCACCGCTGTGTACCCGGATCCTTAATTTCTCAGCATCAGTCTGTTCAAGCCTGATATCACCGCTGCTGCTTTCAATGTCCGCCGAAACAAGATTGATATCCCTGATCAGAATATCGCCGCTGGTATTCCTGATCTCCAGCATGTCGCAGCAGCAGGGGACAGTCAGCTCCAGATCACCATGTCCGTCTGCGATATTGAGAAAGAAAGTATCATCACGAACCTCGTGATCCACCCGGCAGTTGTTGGTGCCGAACAGATTGATACCCTTACGGAATACATACTCAAACCTGTCACCGGTGCAGATCGTCATATCTGCACTTGCATGGTCTGTATGGATCACAACACTTCCGCAGTGTTCGTCATGAGATCCGCTGATCGTTTCCGGTTCACCGTCTCTGTTTCTTCCGGCTGAACGGAAGACGGAAGCCAGTTCGGAGAGTATGTTTTTCAGGGAAAGCTCACCTTTGCCGGACAGCTCTGAAATACCCTCTGCCGCATCACTGGGATCGCCCAGTTCTTCCGAGATCTCTTCTTCACTCATGCCGCTCCGGATACCTTCGTCGAAGTGACGTTCAAATTCTTCCAGAATTTCATTCCGCGACTGAGTATCCATATCTGCCAGTACTTCTGCAAGAATACTGATATATTCATTTCTTTTCATAACAGTCTGCCTGTCCTTTCTACAAATTGTTCCCATTCCTTTTTGCCGGCTTCCTGGTAACGGATGCCTTCTGATGTGATGTGATAATACTTTCTTGCCGGACCGCTGCTGGATTCTACAAGATATGTCTCAACATATGCATTGTCTTTCAGCCGCTTTAATACCAGATACAATGTTCCGGCTGTGATCTCAAGCTCAGATGCGATCGTTTCCGTCAGCTCATAACCGTACATATCCCGCTTCCTCAGCTGTGACAGCACACAGAGATCAAGCACGCCCCGCTTTAACTGTGCATCCATATGACTACCTCCACCTATACATTATCACATACTATTATGCAACGCAATATACTATGCGGCACAATTTAAGGCTTATGAGAAGCAACTGATCTGATCAGCGGGAAAGGGCAGAAAAAAAGAACGCAGCCGGTATTGCATACCGTTCTGCGTCCGTTTCTTTCCCTCGGAATATGTCGTCAGAGAATGACTGTGGCAGAAACACTGCCTGATTTTTCCTGTGCGGCACAGACTGTTACTTCAGTGCCGGCAGCAGCCTTGATGATCCATTCCAGCTTCTTTCTCTGTCTGCCGTTGGCCATTGTAGAGAGATTGCCGTAAGCGGAGCCTGTTCTTGTTCTGCTGTAGCCGTCCAGGTTGCCAATCTCGTCTTCCTTCTTTCCGGAGACAATATTCTCTGCATTGATCATTACCTTGACGGACTTCGCGATTCCCATCTTCACTGCTTCATCTGTGATGTTGGTAGGGAGGTATCCGGTATTGCCGACGATCGCTGTAACCTTGTAGACGCCGTCGGATACTTTCTCTGCTGTCAGTGTATCGATGATCAGGTGCGGTACGGCTTTTGCAAAGCGTACCATGAACTTTGTCATGTTCTCGCAGACTTCCGTCAGGAACTTCTGGGGAGGATTCTGCTGTGTGAACTTATAGTTGAATCCGCCCAGCTCTACCTTGCCGAATACAGGATGATCAAATTCCTGCCAGTCAACATAGTATTCAGGAGCGTTTTCCTTGACCCAGTCCATAGCGGCATTGAAACGCTTGATGCCTGTGGAAGGATCTTCCGCTCTGCGGGCATTCCAGTCATAAGGAACACCGATGCGTTTAGCCAGATCCCAGAATTCGATCGTATAGGCGATCAGTCCCTGTGACTGATAGCACCAGTCATCGAACGCACCGGAATCATAGTTTGCCTGATCCTGGATAAAGGAATCATAAATGTTCAGAGGTTCATAGCCTGTTTCTTCCTGGCACATCTTTGCGATCTGAATGAAGGACTTGATGTCATCCTTGGAAACAGTTTCCGGCTTTCTTGTTCCGGGAGGGTAGAGGATGATTCCGCCCGAAGTGTGGTTGGTTGAAACAGCACAGATATTCGGGTGGGAAATGATCCAGTCTGCCATAGCCTTTGTTTCAGGATTGCTCAGCGGATATTTGCCTGCGCCTGCCTGTCTGTTTTCAGGGAACCAGCCGTAGGGATAGTTGCGGTTGAAGTCCAGAGACCAGTCAGGCTTTTTGCGCTTCAGGTTCTCATCACCGTCAAACGGTTCGAAGACACCTTCAGGATAGATGTCATAGAATTCACCGTCTGTATCACCGGGATCTCTGAATACCATGCGTGCCGGATCAGCTTCATCTTTTTTCCATGCACCGTATACGGTAGGGATGCGCATCATACGGATGACCCCGTCGCCATCCAGATCTTCTTCCTTGATGCCGCCGGATTTCGGTTTATGAACACGGTTTACCGAACGAAGCGTATAGGGCGTTGTGAGATATGTTTCACATCCGTCCGGAGAAACTCTAGGAATGACATAGATTGTCTCTGTATCAAGCAGTTTTGTGACTGTGAAATCAGTACCGTAGTTGGTGAGAAGATAGTCTGCTGCGTGCAGAGCTGCCATGGAACCTGTTACTTCACCGGCATGATGCAGTCCGTCAATATGGAATGCAGGCTTTGTTGAAGGCTCACCTGTCTTCATGTTGGTGATCGTCAGTGCCAGAACGTCTCTTCCTTCTTCTGTAACACAGATGCTTTCAAGAGAACAGAGGTCAGGATAGGTTTCCGTGAAATATTCCAGGTTGGTTTTCACTTCATCGTAGAGCCAGTAATGATCGTACTTGAATGTTGTTTTCATGGTGACCTTCTTTCTACAGTACTTTGCTGAGGAATTCTTTCGTGCGGGGATTCTGAGGATGTTCGAATAATTCTTCCGGTGTTCCTTCTTCAGCGATGATGCCGTCATCGATGAACAGGACACGGTCGGAGATCTCTCTTGCGAAGCCCATCTCATGGGTAACGATGACACAGGTCATGCCGGATTCCGCCAGCTTTTTGATGACATCAAGGACATCCTTGACCATTTCCGGGTCAAGTGCCGAGGTCGGTTCGTCAAACAGCATGACATCCGGATGCATCGCCATTGCCCTGACGATTGCCAGACGCTGTTTCTGTCCGCCTGAGAGTTTTCTGGGATACTCATTTGCTTTATCAGCCAGACCGACTGTTCTGAGAAGCTCTAGCGCTTCCTTCTCAGCCTGATCCTTCGGTACTTTCTTTTCCAGGACGGGTGCCAGGGTAATGTTGTCCATAACGCTCAGATGCGGGAATACATTGAACTGCTGGAATACCATGCCGATCTTCTGACGGTGGAGATCCAGGTTGGTGCTCTTTGAGTCGAGCACATTTCCTTCAAAGATGACCTTTCCGCCTGTCGGTTCCTCCAGCAGGTTGAGGCATCTCAGAAAAGTGGACTTTCCGCCTCCGGAAGGTCCGATGATCGAAACGACTTCGCCTTTGATGATCTTTTCATTGATGCCTTTCAGAACCTTCAGATCACCGAAGTCCTTTCTCAGGTCAACTGTTTCGATCAGTACGTTATTCATATCAGTCACTGACAGCGAACCTCCTTTCCATAGCTTTGATCAGCCATGACAGCACGACCGTCATGATGAGATAGATGCCGGCAATGATGAAGAGCGGCTGCCAGAACAGATATTTGTTCGCCAGCAGGGTCCTTGTGTACATCAGTTCGTACATCATGAATGTGCCTGCCAGGGAAGTCTCTTTGATCATTGCGATATATTCATTGGCCAGTGCAGGCAGGATATTCTTGATCGCCTGCGGCATGATGATCTTCGTCATCGTGTGGCTTGCTGTGAGGCCCAGAGACCTTGCGGCTTCCGTCTGTCCTTTGTCAACGGAGTTGATGCCGCTTCTGATGATCTCTGAAACATATGCGCTGGAATTGATGATCAATGCCAGCATGACCGTGAATTCCTTGCTGAAGATATCGTTCATTGCAGGGAATGCCATCGGCAGAAAGTAATAAGCGATGTACATCTGTACAAGCAGCGGGGTTCCGCGAATGACGGTAACGTAGACCTGGATGACCGTATTCAGGATCTTGTTTTTGGAAAGTCTGCCGATCGCGATCAGCGAGCCGAGTATCGTTCCGAAGAATACGGCAATAAACGCATACTGCAGCGTTCCGGCCGCACCTTTCAGAAAGATCGGCCAATATTCAAGAAATACTTCTATCAGTCCTTTTCCCATGTCTTACCCCCGTTTGCGGATGCGGTTCTGTCAGTCCTCAATTCCTGCAGCCGCCTTTGCTTCACTGTACCATGTCTTGTAAAGATCATTGCTGTTGACGAAATCAATGATCGTGTTGAGCGTTTCGATCAGGCTTGTTTCACCTTTCTTGGCTGCGCATACGTTTCCTTCATGGATGCCGTACATTTCAAGATCGAATTTGACGCCTGTCAGTGCAAACTGTCCGTCGGACTGCTTGACATAGTTTTCAGCAGTGTTGCCGTCAAGCGCAACAGCGTCGCACTTTCCGGATGCCAGTCCGAGAACTGCCTGATCAAGCGTAGCGACTTTTTCAAGTTCTGTCTGATCGCCGCCCTCGAGCGTCAGGATCTGGTCTGTAACATACATTTCCTGCAGGGAGTTCGCCTGTGCAAGGATATGTGCTCCGACAAAGTCTTCAAGCGATGTGTATTTTTCCTCATCGCCTTTCTTGACGATCAGCGTATGGTAGTTATCGTTGTCCGGATCGCCGATATAGCCTTTTGACAGTTCATAGGATTCTTCTCTGTCTGCTTTCCATCCGTAGCCGCTGAATGCAACATCTGCTTTGCCGGCATCGACTGCGACAAGCGTTGAGTTGAAGTCCATCGTTTCGATTGCCAGGTCAACGCCAAGGCAGTCAGCGATATACTTGGCGAGCATCATTTCGGAACCGTAGATCGTTCCGTCATCTGTGATCCATTCTGCTGCAGGGTAGTCAGGTGATGTGGAGATCGTCATGACTCCTTTGTCGAGGATGCTCTTCAGAACGCCGTCAGCATTGCTGAGGTCAAGCTCGGGTTTTGCAAGGTCTGTTGTGTCCAGCAGATAAGCGTATGTGGAATTGATGCCTGTCTTGGGCTCTGCGGCTGCTGTTCCGTCTGTTGTGGAAGCGGAACCTGATGAGCAGGCAGTCATGGATAATGCGAGCAGGAATGCTGCGGAAGCTTTCATAATCTGATTCGTTTTCATGGTGTTTTCTCCTTCTATTGAAATAACGTTTTATCAGGGAGACTTTCATGGTCCTTTCGAATAAAAAAGCCGTCCCTATCCAGGGACGACTGTTGATCGCGGTACCACTCTGGTTGCCGGCATATATATGCCGACCTCTCTGATCCTTAACGGGGAATTGCGGTTTTCCATACTGTCAGTTCCGGAAAACTCCTCACAGATGCGGTTCACTGTACCCGGTGCCGCCGGACTTCCACTCTGTTCCGGCTCGCTGATGGACGCACACAGTTACTCTTCTGTTCATCGGATTAATCATGATGATAAAAGAATGAAACTTTGATGTCAACAAAAGAAAAACCAAAAACAGAAAATCTGACGAAATCACGTCCGTGCATGAAAATGTTTTCACTTTGTCCGGCAGTCCGCCGATAGTCCGGCGTACTTCCGCACCGGAAAGCATTTCGCCCGTTCTGAAGGTAAATATGTGTTATGATGGAGCGGCTTTGAAAAAGCGTAGGATATTACAAAATGCCCGGCCATGCCGTGCGTTCTTGCAATCAGACGGACGGAATGTCCGGCTGCTGAAAATGTGAGGTAACATATGCAGAGTCTGATAATCGCCGCAAGGGCAGTGATCCCGGTAACACTGATCATGATCCTTGGCGCCCTTACGAGAAAACTCGGAACGGTCAGTGAGAAGTCATTCAAGGATTTCAACTGGGTCGTATTCCATTACTGTCTGCCGATCTCATTGTTCATGAACATTGTCAATGCGGATCTCAATTCCATCAGCAACTTTTCCCTGGTCGTCTTTGCGGTCGTATCGATCCTTATTATTATCGGGGTATCGGTCCTGCTGACAAGAAACAGTTCCCTGCCGGATGAAAAGCTGGGCGTGATCATACAGGGACTGTTCAGGACGAACTTTGCGATCCTGGGCATTCCGATCGTTGAAGGGATCTACGGGACAGGAAATGCCGCGGTCGCATCTGTCATGATCGCATTTGTATTGCCTGTATTCAATATCATGGCAGTCCTGGTACTGCAGAAGTATTCCGGAAAACAGGCGGATCTGAAAATGACGCTGATGAATGTGCTGAAAAACCCGCTGATCATCGGTGCGCTCATCGGTGCGGTATTCAAGATCCTCCATATCCCTGTACCGTCTCTGGCTCTCAATACGATCCAGTCATTCAACAGGATGACGACACCGCTCTCACTGTTTGTGCTTGGCGGATGCTTCAACTACACATCGCTGGCAGACAATAAAAAACTGCTCGGTATCTATACAATGCTGAAGATGATCATCATACCGGTGATCGTTCTGGGTGCTGCGGTCATGATCGGCTACAGGGGCGAGGAACTTGTCACGCTGCTTGTGCTGTTCGGCGGTCCTGCAGCGATCAGCTCCTATACGATGGCAGCCCAGATGGGGCTGGACGGAGATCTGGCATCCCAGTGCGTCGTCATATCGACGATCGTCGTCGTGGTGACGATGTTCCTGTTCGTGATGAGCTTCAGTGCACTCGGCCTGCTTTAAAAAGACCTGTGAGTTTTGCGCTCACAGGTTTTCTTCGTTTTCTTTGACGAAATAGTGTCTGGCGATCCAGGTGGAGATGCCGTCAAGACCCGGATATACGATACGCTCATTGACATTGTACTGATCGAGCATATCCCGGATCCGCCAGCGCAGATCTTTGGAAATGATGTATTTGACGGTCTTCTGATTGTCATTTGTTGCGAAGAAGTCGATGATGCTTTCCATATGGGTCGGCACGATCGAGAAGAATGAATACTGGTTGACGATGCGGGGATCAATGGAAGGCGGTTCAATGAACATCATGCTGCGGCCCTGCATGTCTTCGTCATACTGCCGCAGACTGCTGCATGCTTCGTTGAACATGTCCACCGAATAGATCGTCGTATTGTACTTTTTCGTGACTGCTCTGTATGAAGCCGGCAGATGTTTGTACTGTTCATCCAGGTCGACACGCCATACAACACCGTCATATTTATTGATGTTGTCCATGTTCCGTTCCGTGACCGCGAAATGCAGTGCGATGAGCGGTGATCGGGACCAGTCAAGCAGTCTTGTCGGAAGCCCGTGGTGCTGTCCCAGGATCATCTGGCGCCAGATCGAGTCTTTGATGGACGGATCCTCCAGGGCGGCGTATTTTGTGAAGTTGCGCAGAATGGAAGGCTCGAGGATCGCTTTTTTGTCTTTGCAGTTGCGGTCAAGGGAAGTGACGATGTCATAGTAGGAGCGTGTCATACCCCGGTATACATACAGATTCCTGTTCCGGTCGATATCGGAACGGTAGGTCTGTTCCGTCAGCAGGGGATAAAGGTCTTCCATTGTATGGATATAGATCTCTTTGATCATAAATGGTCTCCTTTTGTACTGATATCATTCCTGTCTGCTCAAGGGATTCAAAAAGGCCATGGATGGACCATGGCCTGCATTGATCGGGTTATTCGTCACCGAATGAGATGCCGAGAAGTTTCGCTTCCTGAATAATGCTGGCGTTCGGGTCAACAGTCTTCAGGTTGCCTGCTACTTCTTTCAGCGGAGCTTTCACGATCTCACGGTTTCTGTAGGCAACCATGAATCCGTATTCCTTGTTGAGGATCAGCTGTCCTGCTTCAGCACCGAGACGGCTTGCGAATACTCTGTCATAAGGGCACGGTGCGCCGCCGCGCTGTGTATGTCCGGGTACTGTGACTCTGACTTCTCTGCCTGTTCTTTCCAGGATCTGGGCAGCCAGTTCATAAGAAACTGACGGATATTCTGATTTGGCGAGCTTCTTCTTATACTGCTTCTTTGTCAGAGCAGCATCTTCCTTGGAGATCGCGCCTTCTGCAACAGCCAGGATCGTGAAGCGGTGTCCGCTCTTTGAACGCTCTTCAATGACCTCGATGACTTTTTCGATATCGTACGGGATCTCAGGAAGCAGGATAATGTCTGCGCCGCCCGCAATACCTGCGTTCAGAGGCAGCCATCCGACTTTATGGCCCATGATCTCAACGATGAATACACGGCCATGTGAACTTGCTGTAGTGTGGATCTCATCGATCGCACGTGTCGCAATATCGACAGCTGACTGGAAACCGAATGTCATATCTGTTCCCCAGAGGTCGTTGTCGATCGTCTTCGGAAGGGAAACGACATTAAGGCCTTCTTCACTCAGCAGATTTGCTGTTTTGTGTGAACCGTTGCCGCCGAGTACAACAAGGCAGTTCAGCTGAAGCTTGTAATATGTGTCCTTCATCGCTTCAACTTTGTTGACGCCTTTTTCATCCGGCTCACGGATCGTCTTAAACGGAACACGGCTTGTGCCGAGAATCGTTCCGCCGATCGTCAGAATGTTGGAAAAGTCTTCCTCTGTCAGAATTCTGAAGTGGCTGTAAATCAGTCCTTTATATCCATCTTCAAAGCCATAGAATTCAACGGGCTCTTTGCTGTTGCGGGTAACTGTTTTGAAAACACCGCGCATCGCAGCGTTCAGTGCCTGACAGTCGCCTCCGCTTGTAAGCATACCGATCCTTAACATGTCATTATCCTCCTGAATGATAGTTTTATTTACCTGAAAAGGTATTCATCTGCATACCTGTATCATAACGCAAAAACCATCATAATCTCAATTCCTAATCATAAGATGCGGTAATATTTTTGCCGTCCGAAACGATGCTTACATTCCCCTCGCTGGTCAGGAATACCTCAATGTCATATTCCTCCAGCAGATCAAGTGTTTTGGCTTCGCCGCCCTCGGAAGCAGAGCATGTGATGACTGCATATTCAGGATCCGCAGAAGGGATCAGATTCTTCAGCTGTTTCTGATAATTGCCGTGATACGGCACTTTCAGAACATCATATTCGGAGCTGTCCTGGGACAGGAATTCTTTGATCCGTTCATTCTGCGCGTCACCCATCAGCAGGAACGATGTCTGTCCGTACTGTACGGTGACGATCAGAGAGGAGTTGTTGGAATCATCCTTGTCATAGTCTGACGCATCCGGCCCGTCAATAGTATATTCCGCCCCGTCCAGCATAAAGCTGACCTGGTCATCGCCGAATACGACTTCACTTTCGATGCCTGCTGTTTCAAGAGCAGCCATCAGATCGGCGTACTCATCGCTGTCCTTGGGCCAGTCGGAGACAAGGACCCGTCCGACTTCGACGGATTCCAGGATCTCGTCGGCACTCCCGATGTGGTCTTTATCAAAATGCGTCAGGATCAGTGTGTCCAGCGTCTGTATATCCAGTTCATTCAATGTATGCAGTATGTATGGCGCGAACCCGTCCAGACCGGTATCGATCAGCACCGCGCTTTCATCCGTATAGAGCAGGATGGCATCTGCTTTTCCCGCGTTGAAGAATTTTACGGAGAGCTGATCGGCTTCGATGTTTTCCTGTGCTGCGCATCCCGCTGCAGCGAAAAGCGCAGCACAGAGGATCAGTTTTCTGATGTGTTTCAGCATATGCGCTTCCTCCTTGACTGTATTGTAAGGCAGAATCTATTGCAGAATGTGAGGACAAGCTGAAGTTTACGGGAAATATCATGCAAAACACAACGCATTTTTCAATCATGCCGGGTATCACAGACGGATAAACATGCGATCAGAATACAGTGATAAATGCGGATAAGTGTTACAATAAAAACGGATTTACGTTTTTTATTCATAATATTCTGAATTGGAAGGGGACCTTATGAAAATCGTATTAGAGCATCTTACTAAACGTTACCCGAACCTCAACAAGAAGATCGGCGGATTTATATCTGCGGTGGATGATTTCAACTTTGAGATCCCGGACGGTCAGCTGATCGGTCTGCTCGGACCTTCCGGCTGCGGTAAAAGCACGACACTGAACATGATCTGCGGTCTGGAAACTCCGACCGAAGGGAAGATCTATTTCGGTGATGATGATGTGACCGAACTGCCTCCCGAGAAGCGCGGCGTCGGCATGGTGTTCCAAAGCTATGCGCTGTATCCTCATCTGACTGTGAGGCAGAACATCATGTTCCCGCTGG
>DMBB01000361.1:1001-3657 GCA_003446295.1 Erysipelotrichaceae bacterium | reverse complement strand
CAGGAAGGCGTACAGCTGGGCAAAGTTCTTGCAAAGAAAGTCCTTGCACACGATACAGACGGCGCACTGGCTGAATACAGCGCACTGCTCAACATCTAAGTTCATACAGACTGAAGCGGAGGATCCGAACGGGTCCTCCTTTTAGTTTTCAAAAGAAAACGCCGGTTTTTTCCGGCGTATGTCTTATTTCTTGAAGCTGTCTCTCAGAGAAACGCTGCGGTTGAAGACCAGATGATCTGCTGTGCTGTCTTTGTTGTCGAGGCAGAAGAAGCCAACGCGCATGAACTGGAATGTCGGAGCATTTGTTCCGGTACGGTTCTCGCGTGCGTCGAATTCTCTTGCAACATCCTGCATGGATTTTTCGACTTTGACATTGTGCAGTATTGTCAGGCTTTCAGGATTCAGTGCCTGCAGGAAGTCCTTGTCCGGTCCGTCAGGATTCGGGTCTGTAAACAGGTTGTCATACAGACGTACTTCCGCATCCAGGCAGTTCTCGGAATCTACCCAATGGATCGTAGCGCCTTTGACCTTGCGGCCGTCTGCAGGATTGCCGCCCTTGGAAGCAGGATCATATTCACAGAGCACTTCAACGACTTTTCCGTTCTCATCCTTGACGCAGCCTGTGCATGTTACAAGGTAAGCACCCTTGAGTCTGACTTCGTTTCCGGGGTACATTCTCTTGTACTTCGGAATCGGTTCTTCCATGAAGTCATCTTCTTCGATCCACAGATGACGGCTGAATGTGATCGTATGCGTGCCGTCTTCCGGTCTTGTCGGGTTGTTTTCAACTTCGAATGACTCGGACTGTCCTTCCGGATAGTTCGTAACTGTCAGCTTGACCGGATGCAGAACAGCCATGGTACGTTCAGCTGTTGCGTTGAGATCATCTCTCAGGCATCTTTCCAGTTCTGAGAATGCGATCGTGTTGGAACTCTTAGCAACACCGATCGTGTCACAGAATGTACGGATGGACTTCGCTGTATAGCCGCGTCTGCGCAGTCCGCACAGTGTCGGCATACGTGGATCATCCCAGCCTGAAACATAGTTTTCTTCAACAAGCTTTCTCAGCTTGCGCTTGCTCATGACAGTGTGGTCAATGCCAAGACGCGCAAACTCGATCTGTCTGGGTTTGTGGTAGGGGATGGATACATTCTCTACCATCCAGTTGTACAGCGGTCTGTGGTCTTCGTATTCCAGAGAGCACAGGGAATGCGTAATGCCTTCCAGCGCGTCCTGGATCGGGTGAGCGAAGTCGTACATCGGGAAGATGCACCACTTTGTTCCCTGACGGTGGTGGTTGATATAGCGGATACGGTAGATGACCGGATCACGCATGTTGAAGTTGCCGCTGGCAAGATCGATCTTCGCACGCAGCGTCATCTTGCCTTCTTCCACTTCACCGTTCTTCATCTTTTCAAACAGACGGAGATTTTCCTCGATCGGTCTGTCCCTGTAAGGGGATCTTGCCGGAGTCGTTGTGTCTCCTCTGTATTCCTTGAACTGTTCAGGCGTCAGTTCGCAGACATATGCCAGACCTTTTTTGATCAGTTCAACAGCATACTCATAGTCTTTTTCAAAATAATCGGATCCGTAGAAGAATCTGTCTCCCCAGTCAAATCCAAGCCAGTGGATATCTTCCTGGATCGCCTCAACATATTCAGTATCTTCTTTCGCAGGGTTTGTATCATCCATACGAAGGTTGCAGATACCGCCGAATTTCTCCGCCATTCCGAAGTCAATGCACAAAGCCTTGCAGTGACCGATATGCAGGTAACCGTTAGGTTCCGGCGGGAAACGGGTATGTACTGTCATTCCTTCAAACTGTCCGCCCGGCGCTATATCCTCTTTAATGAAGTTGTATATGAAATTACGGCTGTTTTCATCATCCAGAACAGTCTCTTTCTTTTCATCATCCATATATAACGTCTCCTCCTTGTTAATCACGCTACAAGTATACCCTAAATCAATCGCTTTTCTCATTTTTTTATATGAATTTCGTGAACTGCTGATATCTTTGCAAAGATACAGAAAAAAGCATCCCGGAAACCCGGAATGCCTGAATGAGCTACATCTGGCCGACTGCTTTGATCTGCTCACGGGTGATCCTGTGATACAGCACGGCATATGTGATCGTGCTGAGCGCCCACGTGAAGGGATAGATCCAGCAGACGAGCAGGAAGTTGTGAATGACTTTTCCGATGGTCATCAGAACAACGACACGAACCGCGCACCAGCAGAAGACATAGACAAGCATCGGTTCGACCGGATGCCCCAGTCCTCTCAGTGCTGCTGCCGTGATATGGGAGTATCCCATCAGAATAAAGAACATCGAACAGACCCGTGCACGCGTGACGCCGTAATAGATGACTTCCGGATCCTGAACGAACATCGCGATCAGCTGCGGAGCAAATGCATAGATCAAAATACCGATCGATCCGATCATCAGCACGGAACAAAGCGTGGAGAAACGGATGCCGTCCCGGGCACGTTTGTATTGTCTGGCGCCCATGTTCTGGGAAACAAACGTTGACAGAGCCAGTGAGAAAGCAGTGACCGGGAGGAAGATGAAGCCTTCCACACGTGAATATGCGCCGATCCCGGCGATGGCAGCCATACCGAATGAATTGACGTATGACTGGATCAGAATATTGGAGAA
>DMBB01000361.1:0-868 GCA_003446295.1 Erysipelotrichaceae bacterium | reverse complement strand
TCCAGCATGATCTTTCTGAGATCAACACGGTAGGACGCATCAATATGCAGCAGACGGTGCAGTGCAAGACCGACTGATACAAGCTCGGAAATGACGGTAGCCAGTGCCGCACCTGCGATGCCCATGCCGAAGAATGCCACAAAGATCCAGTCCAGCACAATGTTGACCAATGAAGAGGCAACAAGATAATACAGCGGATGCCTGCTGTCGCCGGAAGCTCTCAGGATACCGACAAAGATGTTGTACATCACGATGCCGAACGATCCGCCGAAATAGATCCGGACATATGTGATGGCTCCGGGCAGTACATCGTCGGGCGTTCCCATCCATTTCAGGATGACCGGTGCGAAGAAGATACCTGCCAGTGTCATAATGACCGAGAAAAACAATCCGATCGATACTGCAGTATGGACTGCTTTTTCCGTCTGCTCTTCATTTCTTGCGCCGATATGACGCGCTATCACGATCTCAGATCCTGTTGCAAAACCCAGGAAGAAGCCGATCAGCAGGTATACGAGTGCACCTGTTGAGGTAACGGAGGCAAGTGCCTGCGCTCCGAGGATATTGCCTACGATCAGTGAATCGACTGTACTGTACAATTGCTGGAAGAGCTGTCCCAGGAATACAGGGATCGCGAACAGGATGATCTTCCTGCGCAGATCTCCTTCTGTCATCAGATTTTTAGCTGCTGCTGTCATGGAAAAAAGTGTATCACAAAATGAATCGCACAAGACAGGTATTATAATGAAAACAGTATGATCCGGGAGGCAGTTATGTTCGGTTTTGGAAAGAAAAAGATCATTAAGACATACGACAAGGAAAACCTTGTCCCGATCCTGCACAGCAGCATCTGTACTGGTGAGACAAC
>DMBB01000347.1 GCA_003446295.1 Erysipelotrichaceae bacterium | reverse complement strand
CCTGCACACTGTGTAAATGTCTTCGCACCGAGCTTCTTGACTTTCAGCAGCTGATTGCGGTTCGTGAATCTGCCGTTCTCATTGCGGTAGTTGATGATCTCTTTGGCTGTAGCGCTGTTCAGACCGGAAATATGTGTCAGCAGTTCCTGGGAAGCTGTATTCAGGTCCGCACCTGTACGGTTGACGCACTTCATGATCGCTTCATCCAGGCGTTCATTCAATGCCTTTTCAGGCAGGTCATGCTGGTACTGACCGACACCGATGGACTTCGGATCGATCTTGATCAGTTCTGCCAGCGGGTCGAGCAGTCTTCTGCCGATGGACACGGCAGAACGTTCCTCAACAGCCATATCAGGGAACTCGGCTCTTGCGGCTTCCTGAGCAGACCATACGGAAGCACCTGCTTCGGAAACGATCGCATAGCTGACATCCAGTGCATTGTTATGGATCAGTTCTGCAACAAGCTTCTCACTCTCCCTGGAAGCAGTACCGTTGCCGATCGCAATGATCTGCACGCCGTACTTCTTGATCAAAGCCAGCAGCTTGCGGTTGGAGCCTTCGATATCACCGTCCTTGCGGAACGGGAAGATCTTGTCTACCGTCAGCATCTTTCCTGTTTCATCCAGTACTGCAAGCTTGCAGCCGTTGTAGAAACCGGGGTCAAAGCCAAGAACGACTCTTCCCTTCAGAGGCGGCTGGGACAGCAGCTTTTCAAGGTTCAGAGAGAACACTTCGATCGAGCTGGTGTGTGCACGATCGGACAGATCGCTTCTGATCTCATTTTCCACGCTGGGCAGCAGCAGTCTTTCGCAGCCATCTTTGACTGCATCCTGCAGTTCTGCTTCAACGATCGTTTTCTGACCTTTCTGATAGACACCGATCGCTTCATTCTCGAGATATTCGAGATCATAGCTGAATGTAACTGTTACGACCTTTTCCTTCTCAGCACGGTCGATCGCCATTACACGATGATCCGCGATCTGAGAGATCTTTTCAGAACGGTCATAATACATTTCATAGACATGCTTCTCGTCCTCGGCATCCTTCTTTTTCTTAGTAACAAGAACACCTGACTTCAGGATCGTATCCTTGAAGCTCCATCTGAGCTTCGCGTTATCACTGACATTCTCGGCAATGATATCCTTCGCACCCTGGATCGCATCTTCAGCCGTCTTGACGTCTTCCGTAATGTACTTCGCAGCTTCTGCAGCAAGGTCACCTTCTTCCGGAAGCGTCAGGATCCAGTCAGCCAGAGGCTGCAGACCGTTCTTGATCGCAACAGCAGCTCTGGTCTTTTTCTTCTGCTTGTAGGGCTTGTAAAGATCTTCGACCTGTGACAGCTTTGTGCATGCATTGATGGAGTCACGGATCTCGTCTGTCAGCTTGCCCTGCTGTTCGATCAATGCCAGAACAGCTTCTTTGCGTTCCTTCAGGTTTAACTGATATTTGTACTGTTTCTCAATAAACAGGATCTGTTCTTCATCCAGACCCTTCGTCTGTTCCTTGCGGTAACGGGCAATGAACGGTACAGTATTGCCTTCCTCCAGCATGGACAGCGTATTTTTCACCTGATCGATGCCGACTTTCAGCTCAGCGGCTATCGTCTTGATAATATCTTCATTCATTCAGAATTTCCTCCAACGCTGTATATTGTAACATGAACTGTCCTGAAAGAAGAGACGAACAAAAAAGAGCACTTCCGATGCTCAATTTTCAGCGTGCTGATCTTCCAGGACAAGATAGATCAGCACATAAATGATATCCAGGATAAAGCTGACCAAAGTCCTGTTTGCGATCATCTCCATACCGGGTTCCACATTGCTGCACTCGACATTAACGACTTCGTCTGCCAGCGAGGTGTACTTTTCATATTCAGAGGCCTGCAGCAGGATGATGCAGCTCTCTCTTTTGCGCAGCAGGGAAATAATATCCAGCAGATCGCGGGAATCACCTTTCGAGGAGATGATCAAAGCTATATCGTCGCTTCCGAGATTGAATCCCTGCTTTCGGAAAATATACGGCGTGAGCGGAAGAATCGCGTCGATACCTATCTCCATCAGTTTGTACTGAAAGTCTGCCGCAGTCATGATCGAATCGGAAATTCCGAACAGAATGACCCTTTTCCTGACAGCGATCATATCAGCGATCCTGTTCAGCTGCTGAATATCAAGCTGTACGAAGTATCTCAGCAGAACCTGGTTGTACAATTTCAACAGTTCATGAACCACTGTGTCTGCTCTGATATGTTCGGCGATCGGTTTCACCCGATCCTCTGCAGCCGGTTCTTCTGTCTCCAGAATGAATTCTTTTGCAAGAGAAAGGCACAGTTCTTTATGGCCGGCAAAACCAAGCTTTTTTGCAAACCTGATAATGGTTGATTTACTGACATAAAGCTGTTTTGAAACTTCGGGTATGGACATCTTCAGAAACCTGTCCGGATACTCAAAAATATAGTCAGCAAGCTGTCTTTCAGAAGGAGATAATTTCAATCCGCTTTTCAGTTTTTCCTTTATCAGCAACTCTATATTTCCGCCTTTCTTCTGAAGAAAATGACCTGGTATACAGAATCCAATCACAGCAGAATTGTCTCTGCTGCAGCAGTCTTTCATTGCCGGTATTTCGCTGCTTATTTGGTTGGGTAGTGTTTTGTTGTCCCGTCATTGTTGGTCTGAATAATATTGGTGATCTTGTAGCCGTTCTTCACCAGAATATCCGTCATTTCCTCAACGGGTATTTCACCGGTTGCCTTGATCACGATCTCAGCACCGCGATCGGTATGATAGACCGCACAGCTTTCCAGATTTGCGTCTGCATCCGCAAACAATCTTGCGGCATCCGCGAACTCTCCAGGTACATCCTGGCATTCCAGAACGAATCTGGTTCCCTGATGTCTGTATCCCATCAGATCGAGGAATGCCTGGAAAATATCCTTTT
>DMBB01000379.1 GCA_003446295.1 Erysipelotrichaceae bacterium | reverse complement strand
TTGAAGATCTTCTGTACTTCATAGATCTCACGGTAGTACTCTTCGTTGTATTCCTTCTGTGTCTTTCCTCTCTGGAAGTCCTGTGTCCAGAATTCCAGGTTGTTGACCTGATGCATGGAGAGCAGCACGAAGTCCAGTTCATTTCTGTATGTGTCATACAGTTTTTGAAACGGATCTACCGTGATCGTCTGTATGCCGAATTCCAGACCTTTCCTGATCGTGATCTGTCCTTTGAAAGTTTCTCTCATACGGTCGATCTTGGAGAAGTATTCAGGGTAGTTTACATTCGCGCAGGGATCCATCTGATCACGCGGTGTACCCACGCCGTCCCCGCCTCTCCACTGTATATTTCCTTCGCTCCAGTCCTTCTTGATGCCGTAGTCGACATGGTCCGTAAAGCAGATCTCATCCAGCTTCAGTTCTATTGCACGTTTGATCTGGTTCTCCATGCGTTCTCTGGAATCATCGCTGAATTCTGTATGCAGATGGTAGTCAGCTCTCATAATGTGTTCCTTTCTTTCCAGGTTGTTTCTGCCGCAGACAGCAGGCTCATTCATATCTCACTGCAGTTCTATTTTTTACTGCTGAGGAAATCGATCAGCACAGCCATCATGACGAGAAGCGGTTCATTTTCATCCCGTCTGCATTTCATGGCAAAGGATGCAGACCTGACCTTCCTGGCGAAAACATCCGCCAATGTCTTCCCGCTGTCTGTATCAAATATCTTATAGTCATTTTTTGACAGGCTGCCCATGACAGCCCAGCTGTTGAAATCCGTGATCAGTTTTCTTTCTTTTTTCTCTTTGACCGGAATGATGTAGCCAAGCACATGTCCGTTCATCGTCACAAGGAAATCTGTCGTTTCTTTTTCATAGGAAAACAGGCTTTTCTTTCCTGTCACATGTCTGCTGATCGTACCGATCTCACCATCATCTTCCGAGTAAACATGAAGCACAAATGATTTAGAGTCAGGCTGTTCCAGCAGTGTGTTGTATACTTCTGCATTGGTTTTTGTCCGGATGGAATAGGTGCCGCGGCCGATCTTCTTGTCTTTGTATGCCGCAAATGTATATGAAAGACTTTTCCTGCCGGAAGAGAGCACTTTTTCTGCAGTATTCATAAATGTTTTTACAACATCCTCTGCCGCGGCGCTCAATCCGAGTTCCTGATCAGTCTCGTATACGATGTCTTCCAAAGCATCCAGCAGATTATCTTTTTTCTGTTTTCTCATTTTGAATGAACGCTCCCATTCGATTATAAAACATACTGTATGATCACAGTACGTTTCTTAAGAATTTTGTCGTGCACTGCAGCCGTATTCTCAGATCTCTTTTACTTCCAGCGGACAGGAAAACAATGTGCTCAGATATCCGCCAAGCGCCAGCATCTTTTCCATAGGAAAGCTGAGGGGCATATTCTCCGGGTACTGCCACATACAGCTGCCGCTTTCTCCGATCACATCCAGGTACAGATATGTATCATCGTGATATCCGAACTCTTCATGAAGATCAATTCTGACGATCTTTTCTCTGATCGTCAGCGGATGGTCTTTGACAATACTGTAAAACCATTCTTCACCCTGTCTGATCTGTTCTTCATTGTTCATATACGTAACTCCCGCATCATCTGCCTGTGATTTCATTTATACTTTTCCTGCTTTCTTCAACGCATCAAATGTTTCTGTAAGCCATTCATTGTAATGATCATACGGAGTCTGTATCCACCAGTTCAGAAGCTTATTCAATGATAGGATGTCTTCTTCGATCACAGTGCAGCCGTACTGTTCAGGATCACGGTTGACTGTCACGATATGATGACCGTCTTCTTTGAAGTCGATCCGGTAAATACAGTATCCGGTCCAGCTGCGGTGTGCCCACAGTGTGGATCCCTCCATATACCAGAACCACTTATCCTCCATTGCCTGCGGAATATTGCCCTGGTGCAGTGCAGCCATCTCCTGTGCACTGAACGGTCTGTTCAGTATGAACGTTTCATGCTGAGGGGGCATGAGCAAGGTTTTCCAGTCACTGCGGCAGGCAGGTTTCCGTTTGTTTCTTTCTGACATATGCTCCTCCTGTTCAGACCGAGCTGATTCAGTGGATGTTCGTTTTTCTGTTTCTGATGCCCGATCTGATCAGTGCGATCGCACTGACGATCAGAAACAGTCCTGTATAGTTGATGAAAATATCCTGATACGCACTTTCTGCCAGCGGTTCAATGAACTGATTCATCCACACAAAGAGAAACACAAGTCCCATGGTGGGAATATATACCAGCAATGCCCGCAGGAACAGATTCTTGACCGGCAGTCTGACTGCCATTTCATATGCCAGCACGCCGATGAGTACGATCACGGCGCGGGTCAGTTCATGCCAGTTTCCGCTGGGATCATCCCTGTATCCCTGCAGCAGGTAAAGCACACTGTTTGCGATCGTTACAACAGTGTATATAGCACAATACAGAAATACGCTTTCTTTCAGCCAGCTGTTCCACAGTTTTTTCATATCAGATGCCTCTTTTCTTTCGGATCGTTCATGACCGCCCGTTTTATGATGATCCGTACAGTCTCGATCCCGTACCGTCCGTCATACATACTGCGCACGATCCACACCGATTATAAAACATCCTTTACGATCACAGAACGATCATGCTGTTCAATGATCAGCCGGTCTGGTAAATGTCAGTTCTGAATCTTCGTTTGTCAGCGTCAGCCGGTGATCTTCATATGTATACTGCCTGACCTTGCCGTCAGCTGTGATCGACTGCGCATCCCAGGTCACATTCTGCTGATCCCCGAACAGGTCGAGCACGCCCGAGCCGTCTTTCTCCAAAATAATACGGCAGCTCAGACCTTTTTCTTCCAGAAGGATCAGATCTTCAGGAGGTGCTTCCTGTCCGTTTCTTACGATGGACGTCAGTTCATAGCTGCCTGCTCTGTCCTGCATCACATCTGTCTCAGGATCTTTTCCCGAGCATGCGGAAAACACCAGCAGGGTCAGCCCTGTCAGAATCACAGTACCGAATTTACGGATCCTCTTATACATGTCATACCTCCCTGGTGTTTACAGTCCTTCGATCATTTCCAGAACAGCCCCGGCATGATCGCTGTGCATGCCTGAAGCAGCCTGTGCCTGCAGATCTTTGCGGATCGTTTCCGCCTGTCCTTTTCCAAGAGACGCAATGATCCCGAGGATCCTGTCACAGTCTTCATTATATCCGCAATACAGGCAGGCATAGCCGAGGTTCATATTTGCCAGTACATTGTCAGGCTGCAGTCTGCACGCTTCTGCAGCATCATCATATGCGCCTTTGTAATCATGGTCATTGATCAGTTTATGATAGGAGCGCCATGCAAAGTACTGGGCCCGGTCATAGACATCCAGCTCGTCATATACCGTTTCGAATACCTGAAGACCTTCTTCAAACAGCTGCTCTGTTTCCTTGTAATTCCCTGCCTTAAAGGCATTCTCACCGGTATTCAGCAGTGACAGGGCATAGGCACTTCCGGCTGAAGCGGTCTTTGACGATTCATAGATCTGTCTGTTTACTTCAGACGCTTTTCTGTAATAACTGTCTGCTTCAGAATATCTGCCCTGAATATTCAGGCACAGGCCATGGTTATTGTATAGACCTGATATCAAGGACAGGTCATTCATATTCTCTTTGTCGCCGGCATACTGATCCGCAGCCTTTTCAGCATCGGAATAATATGTTTCTGCCTGTTCATATTCACCGGCATCCGTCAGACACGCCGCAAGTACGGACATGGTCTGCAGACGGGATCTCTGATTCTGAAGACTGCTGTTTGTTTCAAGCAGGGTAGTGTATTTTTCTGCCGACTGTTCCAGATACTTCACGGCGTCCTCATATCTGCCGGTACGGTAAAGACCGACGCCTCTGTTGTAAAGGACCCCGGCTGAAGCCAGCAGGTATTCCGGATCATCACTTGTATTCAATAAAGCAAGCGTCTGGTCAAAATATGATTCCGCAGAAGGATCACCCATACTGACAGCGTTTCCTGCGAGATTGCCGTATGCCTGGGCAAGCAGCAGGATATCCGTGTCTGGTACTTTCTCAAGGATACTGATTGCATTTTTGTAATCTGATGAAGCCTCCGAATAATTGCCTGCCGCATGCAGGATATTTCCGAGGTTGTTGTAAGAGGAACCGTATGCCAGTTCATATTCACGCTTTCCGGAAGCCGCAAGCGTTTCATATGCCTGCACCGCCTCGCGCTGTGCGGTCAGTGCCTCATCATATATGCCAAGGACACTTCTTGCGTTGGCAAGCTTCTCCCTGTTTGCGGCAGATTCATACTCGGCATTTGTACTGTCGGCAGACAGTCTGATGATGCGATCGATCGTCTGTGTATTCTTCTCAAGAATATCCGCGATCCTGGAATATGCACCAGGAATATTCACCAGATGATCAGGCAGTTCATAGGTCAGTTCATTCAGGATCGACATCGTTGCCCTTTCACGCAGCTGTGCCTCATCCCTGTATTTCTGTGCCATGTTCATCAGAACATAAGACACCGTACCGGTAAACAGCAGAACTGCCGCAGCGATGAGTGCCCTGCGTACGGTCGTCCTGCTCCTTCGGAAATTGTCTTCCCTTTTCAGGTCAGACAGTTTACAGCCGGTGATGCCGGCAACAGCCTTCAGCAGTTCATCCGGCACTTTTTTCATCATTTCCCTGATCTGATCGCCGGGCACACGGATATCCATGATCCGTTCTCCGATATCAGGCACCTTTTTCAGTGACGGCGGGAACGAGGATGTCTCATCCCCGTTGATCAGCAGCGGATAGATCTGTTCCGCCCTTCCCAGTTCGATGAACATCTCCACTTCACGGTCTACCCATTCCGATAATGGCGTATCCTGGGAGCACACGACGATCAGGGCCTTTGCGGACCTGAGCGCGTCATCGATCGTATCCGTCAGGATACGGCTGACAGGCAGTTCTTCCGCGTCGCGGAACGCGCGCTGCACGTCCTGATATCCCTGTGCCTTCAAAGAAGCGGGAAGACGGTAGCCTTCCACCCACTGGAAGACCTTTGACGTGATCTCACTGTCAAGCGTTTTGTGACGGTAGCTGAAAAACACATCATACCTGTTCGTCATGATCCGTCCCCGCCTTCCGTCCGGTCAAGAAGATCAGCCAGTCCAAGCTCTTCCAGTCTCTCTTTCGCATGGCTGACCGCCTCTTCGATATATTCCAGTGCCTGCGGCTCATCCGCAAATGACGCAGGCAGTTCCTTCATGGTGCGTTCTGCTGTTTCTGTGCTCAGTCTTGTCTGTTCTTCCGCAATCAATGCCTCGTGTCTTGCTTTCAGTCCGAGGAAGCCGAAAATGGCTGAAATGACCAGTGTGACTGCTGCTGCAAAGGCCAGCAGGCTCATCACAGCCTTTCTGCGTCTTGTCAGATGACGCCGCTCCAGATCATCGGGATGCAGGTTCATGACAGACGCAACGATCCTGACCGTTTCATAGCGCAGCAGTTCCTTTCTGCGCTCAGACGTATCCGCGCGCAGGTCCGCCGCGATCGGTTCGATCGTTTCCATGCGTTCGATCACACGCTTGTCGGGCAGGATATGCTTCACCATTTTCCGCTCGATAAAGCTGTCCGGGAAAGCATCCGCCGGTTCATCCCGTACGAGCACCGCGATCACATGATCCCTTCCGTGCGTACCGCTGAAATAGATCAGGCGTTCTTCGACCGCACTGTTCTTCTTTGCGTCTGATGAACAGATCAGGATCAAAAAGCGGCATGCATCGAGCTGCCTGCGGACCGGCTCATGAAAAGCCGTTTCCTGTGTATCAAGAATGATCCTCCGGTAATCCAGACCTTCATCTATTCTGATATCCGCAGGCATGCGGTAACTGCGGATACTGTCCGCAAGTCTTTCCGCGATGTCCGCGTCATTTGCAGCGGAAACAATACAAATATCATAGGTATTCATCATCATCTCCAGAAAGCATATACTTTCAGCAATGTTATCAATACTCTGACAGCACTGTCATTTCTGCATGCGTGATACAGCGCTTCGCTTCCTTCTTCGTATTCCTTGTCCAGTCCGACGATCACAAAACTGCCGGGCATGCCGGAATCAAACAGGTACCGGCTGCTGTCCGCATCAAAGACTGCCGGATAAACATGGATGTTCTCATCTTCATCCGCAAATACGGCATAATGATATTTTCCTGCCGGTTCATCCCTGTGAGGTACCTTTACACTGACCGGGACAGGCAGTTCCTTCAGTTCATCATTTCCGGCCTGTACGGTGAGTTTCCGGTAAACAGGCGTATCCGAACCGCTGAATATGACATCTTCCACATTTGCCTTTGCGATCCTGAATGTACCGGGCATATTCGCTTCAAATGACAGGATATTCCTGTCTTTGTCATAGACCGCCGGGATCCAGAGATCTTTTCCGTTCTGTTCAAACACAGCGTAGCATACAGTGTCCTCCGTCACCCCTTCCGGGAAACGCACTTCAGCTGTAACTTTCCTGCCATTGAGATCATCGAGCTGTCTGCCGTTCCGGTAAACAGACAGCGTATACTGTCCGTTCCTGCCTGCAGTGACCGAAGGGCTCAGGCGGTCGTCAGGCTGCTGAACTGCCGGTGCTGTCTGCGGCCTGACTGGCTGTGTCACCGGGGCAGCAGCTGTTTCTTCCTCATACGGGATCACCTGCCCGCTGTTATTATCACCGGATGAAGTCTCATCATCCTTCTGTTCCGGTTTCTTTTCTTTATCTTTATCCTTGTTTCCGAAATCAGGTTCACCGCGGCCTGTTCCCTGCCAGATCGCAACCGCGGTACCGCCGGTGACAGTTCCGGTATTGTTGCCAAGCTTTCCGGTGCCGGTAAATTCTGTATTGGTCGACGTAGATGCACTGCCACCTGTACCGTCAGCTACAGTGTAGACAGTCAGCGCACGCAGCAGGAATACATTGTTCAGATCAACGGTATCTCCATAACGGTATACTGCGTAAGACAGACCATTCTCCTCATCATAGCTGAAGGCTTCCACACAGCTGTTAACCTGGATATCCTCTGCAAAACCAGCGGCTGTCAGAATATCTTCAGCAGCTGCAGAACAGGTCTCTCCTCTCGGGAATCCGTTTTCAGCAGCACCTGCCGTATTTTCGACCAGCGTTCTTGTACAGTAATCCTGCAGGGTCTGCGTATGACGGATCTGTGCATAGACCAGCCTGACCGTATCAGGAGAATCCGCTAATGCGGCGGCAGCACCGGTCTCTGTCAGAACAGCAGGAAAATCGGAAGCTGTCAGCTGTTCCGTATCGTCAAAGATAACCGCATCGTTCTGCTGGAATTCGTTTTTTGTCTCGATCACAGATGTGACCGCAGTATTTTTATCGATGATGAACCTGCCGCCGCCGAACTCCAGCGTACCGCCTGATACAGGACCCTTCAGCAGCATCACGACATCTTCCGTCTCGCTGCCGATCAGGTTCAATGACAGATGTCCGCCTTCAGCAATATCGATCCGGTCTTCGCTAGTACCGCTGCGGAATCCGATGATCGAGTCTCCGGAAACAGAAACATTGCCCAGATCAGCATTATCAAAACCGACAAGCAGAATACTGTCAGACAGGACCGGATTCAGTTTCTTGTCCTGTCCGATTCCGGTCAGATAAATGATTTCTTTATCATATAAGATCTGATCGGTAGTCTCCGGTACTGCATTGAGATGAACAGTGCCGTTTTTCATCGCACCTGTTCCCTGCAGGACCCCGCCGTTTCCGATCACCGTCAGTCCGCCGTTCACCGTTCCGTCAAGCAGTATCGTGCCCTCAACAGAAAGCCTGGCTGTGTATGGTTTGCCGGTAATACTGACAGAATGCACATGAAATATGCCGTTCTGTTCGATCCTGAGTGAAGAGGATGCAGGGATCATCAGCTGACCGGTCGTTTCAGACAGTGTCACTTTGCCTTCATGCCCGGGAGCCATGATCGTATCATCGATCGCGTTGACATAAAATGCAGTATCCTGTACGAGGTCTCCGCTTTCATCAATGTAATCTTCCGTTTTCCGGATGATCACAGTCAGATCAAGTGCGCTTCCGGAAGGTACAGTCAGATGCGTATCTGCCGGGATCGTGTAGGCTTCATCCAGAATACCCGGGACATCCGGTCCGTTGATCAGAAGATAGGAACCGTCAGACTGTTTCAGAAATACAGCAGTACTGCCGGACGTATAGATATTCGTATCAGGCTGCACATTCAGCTGTGCGCCTTCCGCCATTTCAATACTGTCAAGGAGCAGAATGCCTGTTCCAATGATATTGACCGTCTGCCCGGCAGAGATCTTTTTCAGCCTGTTCAGTCCGGACATGGCAAGCGTCACTTCGACATCTCCGGTCGTCAGGGATGTACCGGATCCGTCATAATTCACAAAAACGATATACCCGTTGTCCGGATCATTTCTCCAGCCGCTGCTTCCGTTCCATTCGGATGCGTTGTCTGTGATCCTGAAGACCTTATTCCTGATGCGGACCAGATCCTTTGTATCCGTTTTGGCATCTATTGACTGCTGCTCATTCAGAACAAAGCTGTCCATGACCGAAGCTGAAGCAGATGAAGGCAATGAGAAAAACACTGATAGTCCAGTGACTGCAGAAATCAATATTCTGGTGCTGCATTTCATTTGAATCTCCTGTCTGCCGGAACTGTATACGGGCAATCATGCAGAGTGCTGCTTATGCAGAAACATAAAAACACATCCGCTTATGGCTTTATCATAACACAGATGTGTCATTCTCATGTAAATCCTGCCGAGGATGTCTCTGACATCCATCAGGCTTTATGTTCATTTCCTGAAAGCACCTTCAGGATCTCCCATGCATAATCATCCTTTTCCCTGTCAGAAACGCTCAGCTGTTCATACGGAACGATCAGAGGATGTCTGCGGGCACTGTTATCGCGTACCGGGGCATAAGACCAGCCGTTCATCAGATGGAAGCGCACCCAGCGTTCATGTTCGATCATGCGCAGACGCTCACGTTCATCACCTGCAGTCCGTCTGAAGACTTCATATGCTTTCCGGTATGTATCCGGTGAGAATTCCGTGCCGTGTTCTTCCGGCAGAAGAATACGCACTTTAACAGGCAGATGGTCTGCAGAAGCCAGATTTGAACGGCGGGTAAAACTGCTGAGGTCTTTCCACTCTGCTGCCTTTCCGCCGGTCTGTGCCCGGTAGATCTCGTTGAGCTCAACAGCCATGCGGTTCAGCGATGCTTTGGTGATCAGTTCAGGCGTCCAGATCTCTTCGGTGCTTCCGAACACCGTGACGCCCTCTACCGGTACGGATACTCTTGCGTATACGGTTCCTCTTACAGCATTGTAGCGGAACAGTTCCGTAACGATCGAAAGATTCTCTTCTTCCCTGTCCGTGCAGATGATCACTCTGTCAGCTTCCCTGAGCAGGGAAAGATCATCATTCCACGGTACATCCGAGAAGATGATGCTGTCGCGATGTTCGTCTTCCGATCCGAGAGTGCAGATCTGATCAAGCGCAGGATGGTTCCTGCAAAAATGCGCAAAGTCACCGATGCAGCGGTAAGAAACGTGCTGCCGGGGATCGCGCACATTCTGAATCAGTCCCTGCTCCAGCAGTGCCTCCGCATACATGCCGCTGCCGATCAGCACGATCTTTTCAGCAGGATCATTCAGCGGATACTGATTCCAGTACATTCTTGCGCAGATCGAATATACATCAAACATATGTTCATGTTCCGGCAGTCTGTCCGGTTCATATGTGCTTTCACAATATACGCTGCATCCGCTGTCCCGGAGCTTCCGGGCAAGGATGCGGTTTTCCGCTTCATTCCGGCTGAGGCAGAAAACGGATGTGCGGGAAGTATCTTTGATATGTTTCAGAAGTTCCTCCACACTGAGGTCCGTCGTCATGCCGGCAGCTGAAGTCTTCCCTTCTGTTCCGGCAAACAGGGAAATATATGGATCCTTTTCTGCTTTGAGTGCTGCAGCCAGTACTTCCGCCTCTGCACTGCATGTGTTGAAGAGCGCAGTTCTTCTGCCCTTCGCTGAGCGCAGATACCAGAGAGGGACTGCACGGTTTTTCAGGAACGACACGGACAGTCCGACCAGCAGAGCCAGGAAGCCAAGGCTTAACAGCATGAAGATCATGCCGATCACTTTTCCAAGCGTGCTGACAGGATACATGTCACCATATCCGACAGTTGTCAGTGTTGTGAGCGTATACCACACGACATCATACACGCTTCTGATGCTTGCATCAGGGTGTGTCTGTTCAGCTTTGAGCATGACAAATACAAGTACGGCATATATTGCCGCAAGCGTGAGGATCCTGTATAGCGTACGCTGTGTGTGATCTTTCATTTCCGTTACCTTTTCAGCATCTCCGGGATCATCCGGATATTATCAAAATCTGCTGCCTTATAATCACGGTGCACGCCCGTCAGTTCTTCTTCAAGCTTTGACAGATGGTCCAGTTCATCCCAGTCAACAAGACATGCATGCTGGCGGGAACGGGTATCCTTGGCGATCCTGATCCGGGAAGAACCTGTTTCTTTGATCTCCCTCTGCCGTTCTGCCGCCCTTTGGCGCAGGACTTCCTCCGGCATTGTCCGGTAGCCCATTGCCGCATGGAAAGCGCACCATCTCAGATGCTCCGTTCTGCCAAGATTTTCCATTTCCTGTTCCGAAGGATGCCATCTGCCGTTCAGCACATCCTCTCTGTCTGCCCCGCACGTATACAGGAGTGCATCGATGAAGTCGGTGCCTGCACGGCAGCTCATCCTGCTGAAATAATCACAGGCCTTCCAGTTTTCTTCCATCGTTCTTCCGTTTCCGGAATTGTACTGATGGTTCTGTACCATTGCCATATGGTCAATGTTCTCATTATTCAGAAGTTCTGCCGAATACAGCGTGGAGGTTTCCGTAATGCCGGTCTTAGGATCAATATGACGGATGCCGTTGACCGTCCCCTGCACAACGACTGCTTTGGAACCGGTACGTGAGATAAACTCCGTCAGTTCAGCAGCGATCTCCGCGTTCTCTTTTTCGCTGCCCGTGCATACTGCAATATAGTTCAAAGTTTCGCTGATCCCGCTCAGATAACGGTAGAACGGGATGCCGCGTCCGTTTTCTTTGCGGAATTCAATATTGTAGGACGCTCCGATCCCAGGATATTCATAGAAGAAGTTTCCTGCAGCGGAGTCATATTTGTCATCGACCACTGCCGCATGAAATCTGCTTCCTTCAAACTGCGCGTTCATCAGCAGACTGCGCAGGACTGCCTGGCCGACACTTCCGAAGCCGATGATCACGCCCTCGAAATTCTCCAGGGCTTTTCCATGACCGTCAAATGTCATTGTCTGATACGGCGGGTATCTGCGCATCATCAGACGCGCAATGAATTCAACTCTGTTCAATGCATATACAGATCCATAGCCGTATCTGTTTTTCGCAGGATCTGCCTGCAGCAGTTCCGTGGTATGCTGGTCGGCTGTGATCATGGTCAGGGAAGTTCGTTCCTCCGGTACTCCCGCATCTTCCAGCGCATCGCGCATCGCTTCGGCATACATCTTGTTCTGATCGGATCCTTCCTGCATGCAGTAGATATGAAGATGTCTGTTCCGCCTTGCTGCACCGATCTGTTTCAGGAATCCTTTGCCGGGATGACTGACAGCGTCTCCGCTGAACAGAAGACTTCCCATATTCAGAATCTGCGCTTCTTTGTCGGCGGAATAATGATCGTCCGCAAAGATGACGACAGTCCCGCTGTCCTGAAGCTCACTGGCAAGCGAAAGCGTATCGTCGGACACTCCGTAGATCAGTGAGATATTCTTCCGGTTTACAAGCAGCAGGTTGACCAGACGGAGCAGTCTTCTGCCAAGTCCGGTGATCACTGCGCTTGCTGTAACATACAGCGCGCCCAGATGTGCCAGGTAGATCAGGATCTGCATGACAGGCGTCTGATATGCAGGAACAGCACTGACCGCGCTGATCTCATTTCTTCCCAGGAACATGCAGAATACAGCAAAGACCGTGCGCACTACAGCATGCATCGGTGATGGATACAGGACGGAGAACGCATATCCGTAGATGATGAAGCCGGCCGCTGCCACAGCAAAAAACAGCCATCCGGTGATCTTCGCCGACACTCTGGGCTGAAAAGCCAGTGAGATCAATACCAGCATGAACAGTATGGCTGCAGAAAGGATCACCAGCAGTGAGTTCATACAGAATCCGCCCTCCCGATTACATTCATTAATGAGATTTTAGCATAAAAACCGCACGCAGAAAAAAGTGATCATCAGAACCGTACCTTGACCATGTGCTTCAGAAAGCCGCAAACGAAAAAAGCAGCAGTGCTTTTTGCATTCTGCTGCATTTCTGTCAGATGTGATCGTTCTGTTTTCAATTGCTTATTTCAGGAACTTGCGGATCAGATCCATCGGATCTGCCGCATCTGCGCCTTTGGCAAGCTGTTCACGGATCACCTTTTCGATCATCGGTTCCATGAAATCGGGAATATTGATTCCGGCAAGCTTTTCGATCGTCTTTGCCGGAGCTGCGAGGAATTCTTTCTGCAGTTCGGGATCATTCTGGATCCTCTGAATGATCTCAGCAGCTTTCTGTTCCATTTTTGCGTCCATTATGATTTACCTGCTTTCTTTCTGATTACATTATAGCGCTCACTCTGCTGTTTTCAGCACGGAACGTTCCACCTCATATGCAACGCCGTCTTCCTCATTGGACAGTGTCACTCTGGAAGCTGCTTTCAGTACGGAATCCATACTGTTTGCCATTGCCGAGAAAGGATATTTCAGTGCGGCAGGAAGATCGTTTTCCCCGTCCCCCATGACCAGGATCTCGTCTTTCTCAATACCGTAGTGTTCTGCGATCCATTCGATCCCAGATGTCTTGTCGACGCCCTTTGCCACAAGGTCTATGACATGAGGTGCTACCAGCGTCACATCATCATGTTCTCCCAGCAGTCCTCTCAGTTCTTCCACCACTCTATGATCATCATCCAGTGTGTATTTTTCGGAAGTAAAGACAACGATCTTGTCAAAATCCTGATCTGTATCAAAGAATCCGGTATCCGGATTGTAACCGAGATCCTCTTCTCCGTTTTTTGCTGTTCCTTCATGGCAGTTATGGAAATACTTGACGGTTCCGATGGAGCCTCTGATCTCCAGGCTGTTCAGTTCGGCATAGGACATGGCGATCCTTCCGCCGGTATGGGTAATGCTGCGGATCTCATTCATGATCTGTGTTTCGCAGTCAAAGACCTTCTGACCGTTATTGCAGATCAGAAAACCTTTATGGCTGTCCAGCTCCAGCGGTTCGGAAACCTTGCGGGCATAGTCATAGTCTCTTCCGGAGCCGATCGCAACGCGCAGCCCCTTTTCATTCATTGCCTTCAAAAGGACTTCCCTGTTTCTTTCACTGATCTGTTTTTTCTCATTCAGCAGCGTTCCGTCCAGATCCAGTACCAGCAGTTTTACTTCACTCATATCAAAATCTCTCTTTCCGGTGTATTTTACTATATTTCGCTCATGCCGCATATAGTCTCATGCGTATACCAAAACGTTTGGGGAAGCAGAGAAAAACCTGATATCTGTGAATCACAAATATCAGGCATCAGCTGCTCAATGATCATTCAGCTGTCAGTGTGATCGTAACGTCGCCGTTTCCGAGCAGTTCACGCATCTCAGACTGCGATCTGTCCGAAATATGGCCAAGCCTTGTATATGCCCAGGAATTGGATCCGTAAAACACAACGATCTGGTTTCCTGAATAAAGCACGATGTCACCGGAATCCGTAACTGTCTGAACATCATTCCTCGGCAGGGATGTTCCAATCGGGCCGACCTGTTCAAATCCGCCGTACATGGACATCCGGATACTCAGCGGTTCACCCGCTGCCAGTTCCCTCAGTGCATCGACTGATTCATTTTCTTCCCATACGACGTTGACTGCCGTATCTCCGATCATCATTTTCAGCATCTTTTCTTCTTCCTTTTCTTCTTGTTTTTCCGCCTGGGCTGTCTCTTCTGGAGCCTGAGGCTGTGCAGTCTCCTGCGGTGCCTGCCTGGCGCATCCGTTCAGTACCAGCATGCACATGAACAGACAGAATATCCGTTTCACTGCACGTTCTCCATATAAGCATTGATTTTTTGCATACGCTGGGACTGGTGCACGGAGAACGGACATCTGGAATCGCAGTGTCCGCACTGAATGCAGTCACCGGCATTCTTTTCCAGTGTCCTGTAATGCTCAACAGCCATCATATCCCCTGCTATGGCAAGATCATAGTACTTGTTGACCAGGCCGACATCGATTCCCATCGGACAGGGTTTGCAGTGGTTGCAGTAAACGCATCTGCCGGAATTGCGTACCGGTTCCAGTGAAGAGATCACGGAGTAGTCCAGTTCTTCTTCCGTCTTGTCATAGTAGGAAAGCAGTTCTTCCACCTGTTCGACACTCTGGGCACCCGGCAGTGCTGTCAGCACGCCCGGCTTATCCAGAATGTATTTCAGACACTGTGCTGTCGTCAGTGCTTTGCCGAACGGTGATGTACTGTCGCTCAGCAGCTGTCCGCCTGAGAAGGGCTTCATGACGGAAATGCCGATCCCTTCTTTTTC
>DMBB01000326.1:729-18556 GCA_003446295.1 Erysipelotrichaceae bacterium | reverse complement strand
GCATCCACAACAGTTACATAACTGTCGAGCTCAATGCCTTCGATCGGACGGATCGCTTTCAGAATATCGGAAAGCTTGCCGACACCGGACGGCTCAATAACGATCCTGTCCGGATGATAGTTTTCAAGAACCTGCTGAAGAGCAGTCTGGAAATCACCTTTCAGTGTGCAGCAGATGCATCCGCTGTTGATCTCCGTGATCTCGATTCCGGCATCCTTCAGGAATCCGCCGTCAATACCGATCTCTCCGAATTCATTCTCAACAAGTACGATCTGCTGACCCGGGAATACTTCTTTCAGCAGTTTTGCTATCAGTGTAGTTTTTCCGGCTCCGAGAAAACCGGATATAACATCAACTTTTGTCATAATTCTGTATTCTCCTTTGCCCAATCATTATATACCAGTTGTCAAATAAGTATTCTGATTTGCCCCTGCAAAAGAAAAGAACAGATGCGTGATCTGTTCCTGTCACTCCGGCTCAACGATCCTGCTGAACAGCATGCTGTATTTGCCGTCAAAATCCATATCTTTATGATAATGTCCGAAATACCAGTGTCTGAATACCGTCTTTTCCCTGACTTCCTCGAGGTATCTGTTGAGCTGGTCTCCTTTGGCAACCGGTACGATCGTTCTCAGAATGCTCATAGGAGCACAATGGCTGACAATATAATCAACGTGCCAGTGATGTGCTTCCAGATTCCGGAAGCCTTCTTCCGTTTCTGCTTCGGACGGCATTTCCTGAGGCCACCAGCTGACATGTATTTTGCGCATCCCTCTGTCCATGGATGTTCCGCCGCCGAATGTGAACCATGTTTTCCCGTCGATCTCATATACCTGTCCGCGCATCAGATGCAGCAGGTTGCTGCGGACGCGGTGTACCTTTCCGCCATGCCACATTTCCACCGGAAGTGCATTGATCAGATCAAAGTTTTCATGATTTCCGTCGATCCAGAGAACTGTCAGCGGAAGGGAGGCGAACCAGTCCAGCAGTCTGGCGTCGTGTTCGTCGCCTGTCCATATGCATCCGAAATCTCCGGCTATGAACAGATAGTCATCCCTTGTCTTTCCTTCATAATTGAAATTCTGCGGAAGTATTTTCGCAATGTCCTGCGTCCTGTGTATGTCACCTGTCAGATAGATCATGATCGTCTTCTCTCCTGAAAGAATCATCTCACAAGTCATGGCTGTTGTGCAAAAAGATATGACCATAAACTGATTTTAGCGATACGCAGTTTGCGGCAGAAAGAAAACAATGAAGTTTCCTATGATATATACAGGCGGTGAAAGTTATGAAATTCGAACAGGAATTTTTGAAGAATCAGGTATTTGAAGACAGTCTGCTGACGGTGAACTGGTATCCGGGCAAAGGATATCTGCCTTCCAGTGCTTTCAGATGCATGGAATATCTGGAAAACGGCGATGTTGTGATCAGGATCGGTGCGCCTAAAGCACATGAAGTCAAGATCATTGCACAGTTCGGAAATCCGGATGCCAACGGGTACTGTCCCTGGCAGGACGACCCGGTATACGGCACGAAGGATGAAGCAGGCGTATTTACGTGTGTGCTGCCGTTCGGCAGAACACATACAGGCAGCAGAAGCCTGAAAGTATATATTGACGGGACACTGGTCATATGGCCGTATCTTCCGACAGCTTTCGGCAGCAACCGTATCCAGAATTTTATCGAGATCCCGGATCACGATATGGCATTCAGCTATATTTATAATGTTCCCCATGGGGCAGTGATCTCACAGAAGTATCATTCCTCCGTTACAGGAAAAGAAGAACGCTGTATGATCTATACGCATCCGGGTTATCAGAAGAACAGTGAATCCTATCCTGTGCTCTATCTGCTTCATGGCGGAAGCGACAATGAGACATCCTGGTTTACCAGGAACAGGATCCAGGATATTCTGGACAACCTGCTGGCAAAGGGAGAATGCGTGCCGTTTATTGTCGTTTCGATGAACGATATGTATACATTCGGTGAGGACTCCGCGGAACGTTCCTGGAACCACGTGGACGGCAGCACGGAGGCAGTCCTGATCAACGATCTGATCCCGTTTATCGAAGACAATTACCGTGCAAAGACCGATAAATGGAACAGAGGCATCGGCGGTCTGTCACTCGGAGCGCTGCAGGCATGTGACTGCGGGTTCCGTCATCCGGAACTGTTCGGCAATATGGTGTTCCTGACAAGCATTCTCTATCATGACCAGTACAGGAATGCACTGGGCAGACCGTGGGAAGAAGCGCTCAGGCATCCGGAACAGATCGCTGAGAACTATCGTTTCATCTTCTGCTCCGCTACGCCGCAGGAAGATCATTTTGATTACTTCAAAAATGACGAAAAACTGATGAAAGAGGCAGGACTGGAGGAACTGATGGACGGATATGTCAGGGAAGTTCATGATGGAAGGTTCACCAGATGGTGCAGCTGGAGGATCGGTTTCCGCGACATGGCCAGGCTGATCTTCAGAGACTGAATAAACAAAAGATCCGCGTTTTCCGCGGATCTTTTTTGCAAATGGTGCACCAGACAAGACTTGAACTTGCACGGGTCACCCCATACGCCCCTCAAGCGTACGTGTCTGCCATTCCACCACTGGTGCGTGCTTAATCATTATACATACACCTGTGGGTTTCGTCAAAATGTTTTTTACTCAACTGTGACAGATTTTGCAAGATTTCTCGGTTTATCGACATTCAGGCCCTTTGTGACGCTCAGATAATAGCCCAGAAGCTGCAGCGGAATGACTGCCAGACTGGTCGCAAAGTGCTGATCTGTCTTCGGAATGTATACGGTAAAGTCTGCTGAATCCTCGATGCTGTAGTTGCCATAGCTTGTAATGCCCATGAGGTATGCGCCTCTTGTCTTGCATTCCAGCATATTGGAAAGCGTCTTTTCATACAGTTCCTTCTGTGTAAGTGAACCGATGACCAGTGTGCCTTCTTCTACCAGTGAGATCGTGCCGTGCTTCAGTTCGCCTGCCGCATACGCCTCGGAATGAATGTAGCTGACTTCCTTCATTTTCAGTGAGCCTTCCATCGTAATGCCGTAGTCGATGCCTCTGCCGATGAAGAAGATATCCTTGGCATTGGAGAACTTTGCGGCAAACCACTGGATGCGTTCCTTGTCTTCCAGGATGCGTTCGATCTTGTAGGGGAGCGTTCTCAGTTCATCGATCATCTGATCGCGCTTTTCTGCATCGATCGTACCTCTGATCTCCGCAAACTTGATCGCCAGCAGGTAGATGCAGATCAGCTGTGCGCTGTACGCCTTGGTGGTAGCCACAGCGATCTCAGGACCTGCCATCGTATAGAAGACATGGTCTGCTTCCCTGGCAATGGATGAGCCGATGACGTTGACGATGCCAAGTGTCGGGATGCCCCTTGATTTTGCTTCACGCAGGGCGGCCAGGGAATCGGCTGTTTCACCTGACTGGCTGATGACGATGACCAGACCGTTGGGATCCAGGATCGGGTTCCTGTAGCGGAATTCACTTGCCAGCTCCACTCTGACGGGGATCCGGCACAGGTCTTCAATAATATATTGGGAGACCATTCCGACATGGTACGCGCTGCCGCAGGCAACGATATAGATCTGTGAATACTTTCTGATCGAATCTTCATCAATGCCAAGCGGGGACAGGTCGATCACACCTTCCTCGGTAACAGAGGAATTGATCGTATCGCGCACAGCCTTGGGCTGTTCATGGATCTCTTTGATCATGAAATGTTCGAAACCGCCTTTTTCTGCTGCTTCGGCATCCCATGTGATCTCTTCGGGTTCTTTTTCAATCTGCTCGTGGTCGATGTTGAAGAATTCGACTGTCCCTTTGCCGAGTCTGGCAATTTCCATGTTTCCGATAAAATATACATGTCTTGTATATTTCAGGATTGCAGGGACATCACTTGCCATATAAGTTTCATTTCCGGCAATGCCGATCACCATCGGGGAATCTTTTCTTGCTGTGTAGATCTCGTTCGGATAATCCTTGAAGAGTACTGCAAGCGCATAGGAACCTCTGATGCGCATCATTGCCCTGGCAATGGCATCCACGGGTCCGCCCTTGTATTTCTTATAATAATAGTCGATCAGCTTGACCGCGATCTCTGTATCTGTCTGGGAATAAAACTTGTAGTCATGTCTCAGCAGCTTGGCCTGGAGTTCTTTATAGTTCTCAATGATGCCGTTGTGCACTGCGACGACATTGCGGTCATCGCTGCAGTGCGGATGCGCGTTGTTTTCGTTCGGCTCTCCGTGCGTTGCCCATCTGGTATGACCGATGCCGCATGTGCCCTGCATGGCAATGCCGCCGTTAGTTTTTTCATACAGTGCGCGGAGCCTGCCTTTTGCCTTGACCAGTTCCACATCATCAGCGTCATTTCTGACGGCGAGTCCTGCCGAATCATACCCGCGGTACTCCAGTTTGGTCAGACCTTCGAGAAGGATCGGGGCAGCCTGTTCATATCCGTTAAATCCTACAATGCCACACATGTGTTAACCTCCTGCCGTCATTCAGCGGCTCCTCAATGGTGTTATTATATACCATGCATGCACGTCAATTGCGGTAAAATGTGCATTATCAATATGTATGTTGTGTTTTGGACGGCAGTCATTTATAATAATGAGCGTTTCGAGGTGATATGCGATGAATTATGAGAAGATTATCAACATAGCAGTAATAGCTCACGTAGACGCAGGCAAGTCTACACTGGTCGATGCATTCCTGAAACAAAGCCATGTTTTCAAGGACAATGAGAAAGTCGTTGACTGCGTCATGGACAGCAATGACCTCGAACGTGAAAGAGGAATTACGATCTATTCCAAGAACTGTTCCGTACAGTATAAGGATTATAAGATCAACATCGTCGATACACCAGGTCATGCGGACTTCTCCAGTGAAGTCGAACGTATCATCCGCACGGTCGATACGGTCATCCTGCTGGTCGACTCATCCGAAGGTCCGATGCCTCAGACAAGGTTCGTTCTCCAGAAATCACTGGAGATCGGTCTCCGTCCGATCCTGCTGATCAATAAAATGGATAAGCCGGACGCACGTGCAGACGAGGTCATCGATGAAGTATATGACCTGTTCCTGGATCTGAATGCAACAGACGATCAGCTGGACTTCCCGATCCTTTACGGCGTTGCCAGAAAGGGCATCGTCCGCTACAACTTCGAGGATGAAAACGAAGATATCGTCCCGCTGTTTGAAACGATCCTGCATCATTCCCAGGCATATCCTGATCTGAGAGAAGAACCTCTCCAGATGCAGATCTGCGCACTGGCATATGATGACTATATCGGCAGACTGGGTATCGGAAGAATCTACTCCGGTACAATGAAGCCTGCGGTCACATATACCGTATGCAATGCCGACGGAAAGAATGCACTTGGCAAAACAAACCAGGTATTCGTATATAAAGGACTGTCCAGGATCGCAACAGAAGAAGCACAGTGCGGTGAGATCGTCATGATCTCCGGTATTCCCGATATTTCCATCGGTGATACGATCTGTCCTCAGGGCGTGGCAGAACCGATGCCTATGATCTCAATTGAGGAACCGACCCTGTCCATGAACTTCATGGTCAACGATTCCCCGTTTGCCGGTCAGACAGGCAAGTTCGTTACATCCAGAAATATCCGTGAACGTCTGGAAAAGGAACTGGAAGTCAATGTTGGTCTGAAAGTGGAAGAAACGGATTCTACCGATACATTCAAAGTGTCAGGCAGAGGCGAACTCCATCTGACGATCCTGCTGGAACAGATGCGCCGTGAAGGCTATGAAGTGGCTGTATCAAGACCGGAGGTCATTCTGAAGAAGATCGACGGCGTCACAAACGAACCGGTGGAAGAAGTCGTATGTTCCGTACCGAATGAATATTCCGGTACAGTGATCGGTGCCCTGAATATCAGAAAGGGCATGCTTCAGGATATGGAAGACGAAGGATCCTATACGAGGATCACATATCTTGTTCCGACCAGAGGTCTGATCGGCTATCGTACGGATTTCATCAACAGTACGCACGGTGAAGGAACCATGGTGCAGAGACTGTACGGATATGAACCGTGGAAGGGAGATATTCCGCAGCGTGAAAACGGAGCCCTGATATCCACGGAAACAGGCGGAGCCATGACATATGCGCTCTGGAATATCCAGGAAAGAGGACAGCTGTTTATCGGTGCCCAGACACCCGTCTATGAAGGCATGATCATAGGCGTATCCGCGAAAAACATGGATATGGGCGTCAACCCGATCAAAAACAAAAAGATGACGGCTGTACGTTCCACCGGCAACGACGAAGCCATGAAGCTCGTACCGCCGAAGATCATGTCACTGGAAGAAGCGATCGAATTCATCAATGATGATGAACTGGTCGAAGTTACACCGACAGATATCCGTATCCGCAAGAAGTATCTGACTGCGCTTGACAGAAGACGTCACGCAAGAGAACTCGGAAAGATCGAGGAAGAAGACTGATCAAGAGGACAGCGAAAGCTGTCCTTTTGTGTGACAGAATGCGCTGTTTCCAATATGATATTGCTGTACAGAGGTAGTTTATGTTCAGAGAGATCATTCGTTATAAACAGGCACTGTCTGATGAACGGTGCATTGAAATATTAAAGCAGACCAAGCGCGGCGTTCTGTCCGTATACGGTACGGAGGGCTATCCGTACGGACTGCCGATCGATCACTGGTACTGCGAAGAAAATGGAAAGCTGTATTTCCATTGCGGCAAAACAGGCCATAAGCTGGACGCGCTGCGTCAGGATTCCCGTGTATGCTACACGGTATACGGAGACGGGGAAGCTGCTGAAGGGGAATGGGCACTGTATTTCCAGAGCGTGATCGTATTCGGAGAGATCACGTTTGTGGAGGATGAAGAACGCATTGCGGACATCTGCAGGCAGCTGAGCTACAAGTTTACAGATGATGAACACTATATTGCAGAAGAGATCAAGGGACACCTCAAAGCGACGCTGGTGCTGGAACTGACACCGCACCATATCAGCGGAAAGCGTGTCCAGGAGTCATAAAAGGAGGACCAAATATGAAATGTGCTGTATTTCTTGCCGGCGGTTTTGAAGAATGTGAAGGAATGATCCCGGTGGATCTGCTGCGCAGAGCAGGGATGACCGTGGATACGGTCTCTATCACGGACGAACATGCTGTAACGGGTTCACGCGGCGTTACGGTACTGGCCGACAAACTGTGGAAGGAAATCGATCCGGAAACATATGATGTGCTGATCCTGCCCGGCGGAAAGAAAGGGAAGGAAAACCTTGAGGCATTTGAACCGCTCAAAGCAGCCTTCGCCAGACACTATGAAGCAGGCAGACTGACATGCGCGATCTGTGCCTCCCCGTCCATCTTCGGACACATGGGCATCCTGAAGGGAAAGACATTTACCTGTTTCCCGGATTTCAATGAGAATGGTTTCGGCGGTACATACAGCGAAGAACTGGCTGTGCGCGACGGGAATCTCATCACAGGCAAGGGCATGGGTGCTTCCATTGAATTCTCCAGAGAGATCATCAAAGCAGCTGCTCCCGAACAGCTGGCAGCCGTGGAAGCAGGCATCCAGTACAGACCGTACTGAGAGCACAGCTGACTGTTCAGCACTGGGCTGAAATGGTAAAATAATTCGGGAACACAACGCAGGAGCATAGGCGGTACAAGGCATCTGCAGCGGAGAGAATGATTATGAAAAGAAGAATAAATCCCGCATCGATGCAGTGGGTCAACAAGCCTGGCATGACGATCGTAAGCGGGGACAAACTGATCATTGAGACAGAACCTCATACCAGTCTGAACGGACTGATGTTCGGGTCCAGGGCGGCTGCGATCCTGGAACTGGAGCCAATGAAGAATTTTACACTGGATCTGAGGATCGACTATGAGCTTCACAAAAATGAAGACGAATGCGGCATCCTTCTGAAGATCAGTGATGTATACTGGTGCAAATTCTGCCTGGACCGCAAGGATCAGTCACTGGATCTTGTGTGCTCGGTGTACCGCAACGGATACGGAGATCATTGTGTCAGGGAAGTGGGAGACATGATAAACCATCTGTACTTCCGTGTCCGGTACTGGAACGGGAATGCCACGTTCAGCTACAGCTTCAACGGAGACCGCTATTCTGATATGAGATGGCTTCATCTCACAACGCAGGAGATCACGGTAACAGCAGGCGTATATGCCTGCAGTCCCGAGGATTCCTGGTTTGACTGTACTTTTTCGGAAATGTATATAACCGACGGAAAATAGAAAGAGGATGATTAACATGAGCACAGTAGAAAGATTTATCCGCTACATCAAGATCGACACACAGTCCGATCCGAAACATTCAGACGTCGTACCGTCTACACAGAAACAGTTTGATCTTGCCAAAGTTCTGTATGAAGAACTGAAGGAAATGGGACTGAGTGACGTCAGACTGGATGAACATTGCTATGTATACGGCAAACTGCCTTCCAACCTGGATCATCCCGCCAAACGGGTCGGTTTTATCGCTCATATGGACACAGCTCCCGATTACAGCGGGACAAATGTGAATCCGCGCGTGATTGAGAATTATGACGGCGGAGACATTGAACTGTGCGAAGGCGTAGTCACAAAAGTGAAGGATTTCCCGCAGATGGCTGCTTTGAAAGGAAAGAGCCTGATCGTGACAGACGGCAGCACACTGCTCGGCGCCGATGACAAGGCCGGCATTACCGCGATCATGGAGGCTGTTTCCTACCTGGTCAGTCATCCGGAGGTAAAGCACGGAGACATCGCTGTCGGATTCACGCCTGACGAAGAGATCGGCAACGGTCCGAAATACTTTGATGTTGAAAACTTCGGAGCGGATTTTGCCTATACGCTGGATGGCGGAGCGATCCGTTATCTGTGCGACGAAACATTCAACGCGGCATCCGCAGTGATCGATATTACAGGCTTCTCGATCCATCCGGGTTCTGCAAAGAACAAGATGATCAATGCAGTCAGCATGGCAGCGATGCTGCACAGCTACCTGCCTGCACATATGAGACCTGAGCATACGGACAGATATGACGGTTTCTTCCATCTGACAGAACTGAACGGCAATATGGACCGTGCGCATATGGAATACATCATCCGTGACCACAATGCGGCAAAACTGGAAGCAAAAAAAGAGATCATGAGAAAGGCTGTCGATTATCTGAATGAAGTGATCGGAACAGAAGCTGCAGTCCTCACGATCACGGACAGCTACCGCAATATGAAGGAGATCCTGGACAAGAATCCCGAAGTTTCCGAATATGCATGGAAAGCGATTCAGGACCTTGGCCTGGAGCCCGGCAGGGAATCCGCACGCGGCGGAACAGACGGCGCAACACTGACATATATGGGACTTCCGTGCCCGAACATCGGCACTGGCGGCGGCAACGCACACGGCCGTTATGAATATGTTGTGATCGAGGAGATGGAACAGGCAGCACAACTGGTTCTGCGCATTATCGACAGGGTTGGAGCTGATCAGTTATGATCTGTACCTGTACCCTCAACCCGTCGCTGGATTACTATATGGAATTCAGCGAACCGATCGAACCGTCCAGATACAACAGGTCAAAACAGGAATACTATGAAGCAGGCGGAAAGGGGATCAACGTTTCCATCGTCCTGAACAATCTGATGGTCCCTACCAGAACATACGGATTCCTTGGCGGTTTTACACGTGACTTCTATATTCAGCTGCTGCAGAAATATGAATACATCCAGCCGAACTTTACTTATATTGACGGTCATACAAGGATCAATGTGAAGCTGCATGACGGCAGGGATACGGACATCAATGCAAAAGGCCCCTATATCACGCAAAAAGACATGAACAATCTCAAAGAGAAGGTCAGACGTCTGGATATGGGTGATTACTTCGTTCTTGCAGGAGCTGCTCCTGCATATCTTACGGAAGAAATCATCGGCATGCTGGGCGAAGCAATCGACAACGGGGTCAAGGTCGTGCTGGATACCAATCCTGATATTGACCGTGAATGCCTCCGGTTCAAACCGTTTCTTCTGAAAACAACTCCGGATGAACTGGCAGAATTGCTGGGCCGGCAGATCACAAATGATGAAGAACTGATCGCCGGAGCCAAGGAAGTATATGTTTCCGGTGCAAAGAATGTCATCGTTGTTGAAAACAAGCGGGAAGCGATGCTGGTATGCGAAAAAGGGATCTTTGAGTGTGATCTTGTGACGGAGGAAAAGACTGTCAGCACGGTCGGTACGGCGGATGCCCTGGTCGCAGGGTTCCTGATGAACTATCTGAGAAGTGCCGATGCGATGGACTCTTTCCATTTCGGTGTCTGCTGCGGCTGCGCAACAGCATATTCCAGAGGCATGGCAACCCGGGAAAAGATCGAGTCATATTATCAGGCTACAGAGGTCCGCAGGATCGGATCGATCGAATAAACATACGGGCGCGGGTCTGCGGATCCGCGCTTGACGCCTTTGGCGGCAGGAACGGGGGGCATGCATATGATCAGTGAGGAAAAACTGAAGGCATTCAAACACACTCTGAACAACGGTGAGCTGTACAACGCCATGGAGGATGAGCTGATCTCCTATCAGCACAGTCTGGTACAGAAGCTGAATGAATTCAACCGCACAGACGATACTCCGGAAGGGTTGAAGCAGCGGGATGAGATCCTGAAGGAACTGATGGGAACGTATGGGGAAGGGCTGTATATATGTCCACCTGTTTATGCCAACTGGGGCCTCAGGAACGTTCATGTCGGAAAGAACGTATTCTTCAACTTCGGATGCACGTTTGTCGATGATGCGGACATTACCATCGGCGACAATACGCTGTTCGGCCCCCAGGTCAGCATCAATACCGCCGAGCATCCGATATCACCAGAGCTGCGGAGAAACGGACTGCAGTATAATAAACCCGTGCATATCGGAAAGAATGTATGGCTTGGCGCAGGCGTCATCGTGCTTGCGGGTGTTGCGATCGGCGACAACTCCGTCATCGGAGCGGGAAGTGTCGTGACAAAGGACATCCCTGCCAACTGTATTGCCTTGGGTACGCCGGCAAGAGTGATCCGGGAGATCACGGAGCAGGATGACCTGGTATACGATGGAAACAGACAGATCCCTGAGGAACTCCGGGAACGGTATATCCTGAATGCTCAGGATAAAGCCGGAAACAGATAAAAACATGCGTGCGAGAATATATACGCCTGAATGGAGGAAAAGGATATGCTGGTAATCATATATCTTGTTTCAATGATCCCGCCGGGAGTTCTGTACTTCTGGATGAAGAAGCGGCTCAAGGATGATCCCAAGTATCAAAAGACATGCAGGAAAGCATTGATCCACGGACTGCTCAGCATATTCCCTGTCATGCTGTGTTCATTCCTGTTTAATCTGGCACTGGCGTTTCTGATCAAAGACCGTAATTCTGTACTGTATATCACGCTGTATAATTTCTTCGTGCTTGCTTTCTCGGAAGAGACAAGCAAGATGTACATGATGCGGAGGGTGAAAAAGGAATCCTATGCATGGTCATGGATGGAAACGATCATATTTATGACATGTGTAGGGATCGGCTTTGAACTGAGTGAATCGGTCGTTTACGTATTCGGATCAAATGCAGGTCAGATGGTCATCAGAGGCATCACCATGATGCATGGCGTGTTCGGCATGATCATGGGTTATTATTACGGCAAAGCAGAATATACGGGAAAGAAGATCTATTATGTGCTTTCTCTGGCAGTTCCCTGGGTGCTGCACGGGATGTATGACCTGACGCTGAAGGATCGGATCTCCGAGATCAATGACCTTCTGCTGTTTATGCCGCTGATCATTGTGGCAATCGATGTGGTCGTCCTGATCCGGATGGTCCTGTTCCTTTGGAAACAAAGAAACAATGAGACATATACAGCCGCGATCACGGGGCCCGGTGAATAAAGAAGCGCAGTGCTTCTTTTCTTCTGAAGCCGGAACGATTTGCATATCAAAATGGTTTTTGCTAATATAACTGTCGTACGTAAAAAGAAGGTACAGAACATGAAAAAACTATTGATGGCAATTGTCCTGGCTGCTGTGTCACTGACAGCCTGCAGCAAAGATGAGAATAAAGAACCGGAACAGGTAACGATCACCAATCCTGTGGAATTTGAAACACTTCCTCTGGTCATGGACGGATATGAATTCCTGGAGGATGATGATCCTGCATTTATTGAGATCACCCTTGCGGAGTCTGTCAGGATGTTCACGGAAAAGGGCAGCGGGATCCTGTATTACGGAAGAGAAGGCTGCTGGTGGTGCCAGCGTGCCGTACCGGTCCTGAACGAAGCTGCAAAGGAGTTGGGCGTTAAGGTGTATTACATCGATGTCAATCTTCCAACATCCAAGGAATCCTATGATGCTTTGGAATCACATATCAACAGTATCTTCGAGAAGGATGCTGAGACAGGCAACCCGGTCTTCAAGGTTCCTGAAGTCATCGGTGTCAAAGAGGGAGAGATCGTCGGACATCATCTTTCACTGGTCAAGAGCTTTGAGCCCGGTGACAATGACGCTATGATGAATGACGAACAGAAAGCAGAACTCAAACAGGATTATCTTGATATCATCAAAGCCGCTGCAGATTGACAGCGGTTTTCTTCAAATCAGTAGTATGATGAATGCATCGAGGCTTTATGAACTTACTGTTTTTCAAACAAAAGGAACGGATCCCGGGTGAACGCGTCGACCTGGTGGTCATACGAAAGATCAAAGGAAATGCGGGAAACAATTACATTCCTTCCGTGCTGTACCACATCGTGCTGCATGATACGGATGAGGTCATAGGCAACTGTGACCTGCGGATCGGGATGGATGAGGAACTGTACTATGCCGGAAATATCGGCTACCGGATCAACACGCCGTGGCGCGGGCATTCCTATGCATATGATGCAAGTCTGCTCATGATGCAGCAGGCAAGGGATGTTTACCACATGGATTCATTGCTGATAACCTGCTCGCCGGATAATCCGGCTTCAAAGCGGACACTGCAGAAGCTCAGCGGGACACTGCTTGAAACAGTTGATGTGCCGGCATGGCACTGGCTGTATAAACGAGGAGAAACAGTAAAGGAAATCTACCGTTATCAACTCATTTGATGGTATGATGTCATCATATGAATCGTACCGGGCGAAACATATTGTATTATCTGATGACCATTTGCATGGTATTTCTTTGCGGATACGGTGTTTATGGTTTTTTTGTTGAAGCACCGAAGGCGCATGCCGATCAGGAAGCGATCGAGGAAATGCTGAAGAAGAACCAGGAGATGGCAGAGTCCAGAAAGCAGAACCAGGGCAATAAGCCGTCTGCGCCTGCACAGATCAAACCGGAAGATCCGTGTGCGAAGCTCTGGAAGGAAGCGGAAACTGCCTCCTGGAAATGGTACGAGGATGCGACAACAATGAGTCTGACGATCGAAGGGGACTCTGTCATCACGGCAGCTCTGCCGCAGCTGTATGAACGTTTCCCGAACGCATATATCGATGCCAGATTCGGCAGAACGATCTTTGAAGGCGAACAGTCGCTGGCACAGCTTGAACAGCAGCACCAGATCGGTGATGTGCTGGTGATCGGACTGCTGACCAATGTCGCTGAGATCAGTGTCGCAGACTGTGAAAAAGTATATTCCCATGCGGGTGACACACCCACATTCTGGCTGAATACATTCGGCGTAGCCAATAACGCAAATGCTGTATTTGAACAGTTCCGTCAGGGCAAGGACAATGTCTATATGGTCGACTGGAACAAACTGGCTACAGAACATCCGGAATACATGCTGTCAGACTGGCTCCACCCGAATGAAGAGGGATCCAGAGCACTGGCAGATCTGATCGCGGAAACGATCAATCAGGAACTGCTGATACCATACAGAGAGAAGAACGGATTTAAGGGTTGCACATATGAAGGGCCGAAAGAAGACCAGACGGGTAATTTCAGGTTTTAACGGACTCAGGACGCTGGCACTGCTGGGCGTCCTGCTGTACCATACCTTTCCTGCTGTCGTCAGGGGAGGCTTTTTCGGTGTGGTCATATTCTTCGTGATCAGCGGATTCCTGACAGCATATTCCACGGCTTCAAGACCGTCCTTCCGTATCGGTTCCTATTATGCAAGAAGATTTGTCAGGATCTATCCTGCACTGCTGATCGTGCTCTTCAGTACGATCGGCGTACTGACACTCAAGGATCCTTCCAGACTGTCCAATACGCAGGCCGAGGTAACCAGTGTCCTGCTGGGATACAACAATTACTGGCAGATCTCTGCCAATGCGGACTATTTTGCCAATCTGGCAAACCAGTCGCCGTTTACACACCTCTGGTATATTGCGATCCTGATCCAGTTTGAACTGGTATGGCCTGTCCTGTATGCCGTGACACGCAGACAGCGGGTGACAGAGGCGGTGTTGCTGGTACTGACGCTCATTTCAGCGCTGATCATGCCGGTGTGCACACTGCTTGGCGTGAATATTACGGCTGTCTATTATGCAACGCACACCAGGGTATTTGCACTGCTGGCCGGGGCGCTGCTGGGGATCCTGCAGGCAAAAGGAAGACTCGGCAATCCGCTGAAAAGGATCAATCCGTTCCTGCCGGTACTGCTGTTTGTGATCCTGACGGTCGTTCTGTATGCGACAGTCAGCGGTACGGACAGATGGATCTATCTGATCGGCATCAACGGTTATACACTGCTTGTGTGTCTGATCGTCTGGCTGCTGTCTTCCGGAAACTCATCGACCGGCAGGCTGCTGGACAACCCTGTCAGCAATTTCTTCAGCAAATACAGCTATGAGATCTATCTCTGGCAGTATCCTGTGATGTTTGTGGCTGCACTGTTTATCCCCGGCACACCGGCAAAACTGATCCAGATCCCGGTCATCATGATCCTGAGCATATGGCTCAATATGTTTACTAACAGACCGAAGAAACGCACGGTACAGAGAAAACGGACTTCTGCATAACGGCAGACAAGAAAAAAACCGCATCACTGCGGTTTCCTTAGGTCGGGATGACGGGATTCGAACCCATGACCTCTTCGTCCCGAACGAAGCGCGCTACCAAGCTGTGCTACATCCCGCTTTTGCGGCTAAGACATTATAGCAAACACAAAAGAAAAATGGAATAGTTATTTTGAAAATCTTACAGATCTGATTTTCGCTCAAGAAAAGGTGGATTCCCGTATGAAGAAAAAACGCAGATTAAGGATAGACCGGCTTCTGATTCTGATCGCTGCTGCAGCACTGATCATAGCCATACCTGTCAAGGTGATCGCTTCACTGGCAGAAAGAGGCAAAGAACAGAAACCGGAGCAGACAGCTGAAACAGCTGAAGAAACACCCGAGGCTAGCAAGGAACCGGTCGTTGAGACTTATCAGGCCAAGCTGTTCATGGCAGGAGATGCCCTGATCCATGGCGCGGTATATTATTGTGCCCAGCAGCCAAACGGTACCTATGATTTCCATGAGATCATGAAAAACATGGAAACACTGGCAGCGGATTATGACCTGCGCTATTACAACCAGGAAACGATCCTCGGCGGTACCGAGCTTGGTTTGTCTTCCTATCCGCGTTTCAATACACCGCAGGAGTTCGGTGATACGATGGTGGATTACGGCTTCAATCTGGTGTCGACAGCCAACAACCACAGCCTGGACATGGATGAAACAGGCGTTCTGAGATCGACCGCTTACTGGAAAAGCAAAGAAGATCTGGGTGTCCACATGACAGGTACATTCGACAGTGCGGAAGACCAGCAGGCGCTGCCTGTATATGAAGTCAACGGCATTACCTATACATTCCTCGCTTACACCTATGGCTGCAACGGTCTGGAACCGCCCGCCGGGAAAGAATATCTTGTCAATCTGTATCCCGGACATGAAGAAGAAATGCTGGAAAAGGTCAGACAGGCAAATGAAGTATCAGATGTTGTGATCATATGCATGCACTGGGGTACGGAATACAGCATGGATGTCAATGAGGAACAGCTTTCCCTGGCACAGCAGCTGTCCGATGCAGGCGCAGACATCATCATCGGATGCCATCCGCATGTGATCGAACCTGTCCAGTGGCTCAATGACGGAAAGACCATTGTGTATTATTCCCTCGGAAATATGGTCAGCGCCCAGGATCAGCTGGCACGCATCATCGGCATGATAGGTGGCGTTACGATCACAAAGACGGTAACAGACGGCGTCAGTGAGATCAAACTGTCTGATGCGAGGGCAGACCTGATCTATACCAAATATGACATTATCAACGGTCACTTCTATCACTTCAGGGTATATCCCTTCAGTGATCTGACAGATGAGCTTCTGCCTGATCATGAAGCGATCTACAAAGAATATTCTTCCAAGATCACCGAACTGGATCCAACGATCCTTGTCGGCGGATTCTGAAATCAAATGACAAATGCGGGATGTGTGTCCCGCATTGTTTATTCGTCCTGGCAGACAGTTGAGGAAAGACAGGAAGAGAAGAAGAGGCAGACTGACCGGTTCTGAAACTTCCAATCAATAATGATTGCTTGAAGCGCTGACACTAAAATGTTAAATTGCTTATTGTAAAAATCTGGAGGATATTATCATGCCTATTACTGAAGAAGTTAATCAATTTACCGCTTTTCTGAAACAGATTGAGCCGATGGCTCTGGAGTTCCTGATTCACCTTGTTATCAGTATCGTAATCTTCTTGGTGGGGAAGAAACTAATTAAGATTATTCAGGGCCTGGCACAGAAGATGATGGAAAGGGTGAAAATGGACGTCAGTATCATGCAGTTCCTGCTTTCACTTCTGACGGCCGGACTCTGGGTCATACTGGCCTTCATGATCGCCGGAGAACTCGGCTTTAACACAGCTTCGATTATCGCTCTGCTCGGTTCAGCCGCACTCGCCATCGGCCTTTCCCTTCAGGGAAGTCTGGCCAATCTGGCTGGCGGCGTCCTGATCCTTCTGTTAAGGCCTTTCAAGGTCGGTGACTTTATCAGCACCTCTTTCGGTGACGGTCTGGTCCAGCGGATCGGCCTGATTTATACAGAGCTGCGTACAGGTGATTTCCGCCTGATCTCCATCCCGAACGGCGCTCTTTCCAATTCCGCTGTAACGAACATGACAGCTTATGAAAAACGCCGTGTTGATGTCAGAATCAACATTCCCTTTGATCAGGACATCAAAAAAGCACGCGATGTGGTCGAACAGGCAATCCAGTCCGTACCGATGATTCTGAAGGATGAAGGCTGCTGGAGTTTTGTGGCTTCTCTCGGAGAAAACGGTGTAACTCTCGGAGCTGCAGGCTGGGTAAAATCATCAGATTACATCAGAGCCTGCGGTGCTGTCACCGAGGCAGTGAAGCTTGCTTTCGATGAAGCCGGAATCAGGATCCCTTACAAACAGGTGGAAATCAGAATGCAGGATCATGACTGAAGCGCTGCTCTGCGCCAAGGCATACGGAACAACAGATCATTAAACAGCGAAGGGGCTGTAACAGCATTTCAACTGTTACAGCCCCATCGTTTTGTTTTGTCTGATCAGTGATTATTTCTTTGCATTCAGCAGCGCATTAGCAACATTGAACAGTGTACCGACATTGATCGTACCGTTGCTGTTGTATGCATTGTGTGAGTTGGCACCCAGCAGTGAGGACAGCAGCTGTCCTGTTGCGTTTGTTGATGTGCCTGTCAGAAGCGACTGCAGAACGCTGTTTGCACCGGAATTATTGGAGCTGCCGAAGCTGAATACATTCGGTGAAGTCTGCTGAGGAGCAGCAGATGAGAACAGATTGCCGAACAG